>JAFGLU010000056.1 GCA_016927865.1 Anaerolineaceae bacterium | reverse complement strand
TTGCCCATTCGCGCCGCCGTCATGGGTAACCAGTTTGATCGGGTTTGGTCCTCTGTCTATAACTCGCCCCAGGTTTGAAATGCACCCATTCCCAATGAACCTATATTTCTTGCGGGTTTTGTTTGATACAATGGGGGCATGAATTTAACTCAAACCATTAATTTTAAAGTCTTCGGTTTTCCGGTGCGCATTCACTTCACGTTTTGGATCATGGCCCTGTTGTTAGGCCTGAATCTGCGCAATCCGCTGTACATCCTGATATGGGTGGTTGTCGTGTTCATCGCGGTGCTGGTGCATGAACTGGGGCACGCAGTGCTCTCGGCGCGCTACGGGCGTTTTCCGTGGATTGAACTGCGCTCGATGGGCGGGGTGACGGTGAGCGCGCGGAACACGATGTTGACTCACGGTCAGGAAATCCTGCTGAGCCTGTCGGGTCCGTTCGCGGGGTTTGCGCTGGGTGGGTTGGTGTTTTTGCTGTCCAGATTTCTACCGTTGGGCACTCCGGCCTGGGTGCAGGTTTTTGTGAACTTGATGATGTGGGCAAACATCGCCTGGGGTATTTTCAACCTGCTGCCTATCCTGCCATTGGATGGGGGCAATGTGATGCGCCATCTGTGGCTGTGGCTGAAGAATCCGTACGACGAGCGAACGCCAATGAAAATCTCGATTGGGGTGGGAGTCCTGGCTGTGATCGCGGCGCTCTTTTCGGGAATGATCTGGGGGGCAATCCTGGCGGCGTGGATGACTTTCAATAACTATATGGCGCTGACGCGGGGAATCCGCAGCGAAATCTTCTAGCACTGTGTCAAATGTAGTTAAAACTCAGTCAGAGGTGGAAGAGGCCCGATTGACAGATTGACACAGCACGAGGGTTAACTTTCGGCCCATTGCCAGGTCTTTCCTGTGTGAATATTCTCTGGTCGGGGCCAGGCCCAGACCTCAGCAGTCAAACTCGGGAGGGAAGATGAGCAAGCAGGTGGCCCTGGATGGGGCGGATCGGGACGCGTTTGGGCGGATGTTGATGGATTACCTGGTGCGTGGAGAGGCCAACGAGGTGGTGGAGCGCGAGGACGGCTTCATCGGGGCTTCACGGATGGGACCGCCGACGTATTTTGCGCCCTACGAAGACTGGCGCGCGCATGAACAGCAGGCCATGCAATGGCTTGTGCCAGGGCGGGTGCTGGATGTGGGCTGCGGGGCTGGGCGCGTGGGGCTGTACCTGGAAGCGCAGGGGTATGAAGTGGTTGGGATTGATAACTCGCCGCTGGCGGTGGAAGTTTGCCGGAGGCGGGGGGTAAAAGATGCCCGGCTGCTGTCGGTGACGCGGATTGGCTCGCAATTGGGGCAGTTTGGCAACATTGTGATGATGGGCAACAACTGGGGATTGATGGGCAGCTTCAAGCGGGCGCGCTGGCTGCTGCGCAAGATGCACCGCATGACCACGCCGGAAGCTCGAATCATCGCTGAATCCAACAATCCTTACGGCACTGAGGCGGCTTATCACCTGGCATACCACGCTTACAATCGACAGCGCGGGCGCATGTCGGGGCAGCTACGCATTCGCGTGCGCTATTTGACTTCGATCTCAGCCTGGTTCGATTACCTGATGGTTTCCAAGGAAGAAATGGCGGAAATCGTACAGGGGACAGGCTGGCGAATCCGGGAGACGATGGACAGTGAGGGCTCGAATTACGTGGTGATTTTGGAGAAGTGCTAGGGCATGGTGATGGAGTTGCGCCCTCTGCGGAGGGCGCGCTGTTGCGATCCATGGGGCGTACCCTCACCCTGCCCTCTCCCGGGCACCCCTACGGGTGGCCGAAGCGGCGGGGAGAGGGTCAGAGGAAGAGGGAGCGGAGTAGATTAGTCGGGCAGGTCGAAGACCAGGATCTCGGTGCGGGCGGCGGCTAAGAGCTGGTTCTGGCTGTTGATGTAGAGGCCGAAGACGTTTTTGCCCTGGTCGGAGATCAAACCGAGGTAGCGACCGTTGGAGTCGAAGACCTGGATGCCCTTGATGTCGCTGACGTAGATGCGACCCTGCTGGTCGATGGCGACATCTTCGGGGGCGCGCAACTGGCCTGGCTGGTCGCCATCGCCGCCAAAGCGGTTTACGTATTTGCCGTTGGCGTTGTAGATCAAGACCAGATCGTTGAACGTGCCCAGCGTGTAAAGGTTTCCCAGACCGTCGGCAGCCACGCGGCCGCGTAACTCAGAGTCGCCGGTTTGGCCGCTGATGGCCTCTGGAACGTACAAATCCAGGTTGCCCTGGGCATCGAAAACGGCCAGGTCGTCGCCTTTGACCGTGTAGCGGAAGGCAGCCATGCCGCCGTTGGCCAGCGGCCAGACATCGTCAAATCCGTCGCCGCCTTCGGCCAGCCACTCTTCCAGGAATGTGCCGTCAGACTGGTAGCGCAGCAAATGCCCGGATTGTGTGATAAACAGGCTGCCGTCCTGGCCGACTGCCAGGGCAGTGGTGTAGCCTTGGGTTTGCATGGTCCATTGGGTGACGAAGTTGCCCTGCGCGTCGAACACCTGGATGCGCCCGCCTTCGTAATCGGTGGCGTAGATGGTTC
This sequence comes from Anaerolineaceae bacterium, assembly GCA_016927865.1. Taxonomy (GTDB): domain Bacteria; phylum Chloroflexota; class Anaerolineae; order Anaerolineales; family Anaerolineaceae; genus Anaerolinea. Next base: position 14,981 of record JAFGLU010000056.1, on the reverse strand, counting down.
CATCGGGGGCCTGAGCCACGCTGCGAAGATCTTCAAAGCAGCCGCCGCACACGCCTTCTTTGCCGATGCGCAAGGCGAGGGGGGCGAAGCTGGGGTCCTGGGTGGGAAGCGGTGTGGCGAGTGCGACTTCGGTGCTGACGGCGATAATGGTATTATTGGCTACGTTGCCGGCCTGGTTGACCGAAAAGAGGACGATTCCTATGGTGAACAAGGTCGTTATCAATAGGAATACCAGCAGGCAGCCTACAAAACGCTTTACCTGGCGGGTGGATTGTGGGTTGGGGGGGATGGCAGGTTGGGAAGGTCCCGAAGGGGTTCCCAGAGTGGCTTGCATGAGCTCAACGGCGTCCTTGGCTTCTTTCAAGCCCACGTTGGTCATTTCACGGTAGATTTTGATGGCTTCGATTTTATTGCCTGCCCGCAAAGCTTCTTGCAAGCGCGCTCCGTGCACCCCGGAGGTTTCTCCAAAGGTGACGGAGGTTCTGCTGAAAGAGACCGTTCCGGGGCGCTGCAAGCGGACGATTTTGCCGTCCATTAAGTCTTCGACCATGGTTTTGGCTTGCGCAAGATCTACATCGTAGAGCTGGCGGAAGATCTTGATGGCCTCCATCTTATTGCCTTCCAGCATGGCGTTGCGCATCGCCTGGATCTTTTCCGGGTCGCCGGTGAGGGAGGCCAGGTTGAGTTCTGTCCATTCGGGTTCGTCGCCGTCGCGCAGGTCACGGGGAACGATGACCGAGTTGGAGCAGTAGGGGCAGCGAATGGTCGCGCCAGGGTTGGCGGGTACATCGAGGGGCGCCCCGCATTTGGGGCATTGGAAAGAGGCAGACATACGTTCCCTCCGGGTCAATCAGCCAGGATCAAACGGGTGCGTTCGACTCTCGCCTGGGAGGGATCGAGACCCAGGGCGGAAAGGATTTCTTCGGGGCGGGCCGTGGCGCCTTCACGGGCAGAAATGCGCATGTACAGGCTGCCATCGGAGCATAGCTCAATGGATTCCACCAGGGCGCGCAGATCGTACTGCTTGCCGCGCCGCTCGCGAATGATACTTTCGGCACTTAAGAAGGCGGTAACATCGGATTCGGTTACAACGACGGGCGCTTCGAACTGCTCTTGCCCGGCCAGGGGTTCACCGAAAGGGAACACGGCTTCATATTCGGCCACGCGCACCAGCGTTTGCAAGGCAGGCAGAGATAGGGGTACCTCTTCGACACAATCGATGGTCAGTCCGGGCGGGGCGGCTTGCTGCAAGTCGGAGCCGATTTTGGGCGTGGGCAGCGGCTCATTCAGCCAGATGTCGGCCAGCTCGCAGCGGGAGGTGAATCCCAGAGGCAGCGGGGAGGCCATGTGAAAGCGGGGATGCGGGCTGAAGCCCTGGCTGTAAGCCACGGGCAGGCCCGAGCGGCGGAAGGTGCGTTCCCAAACCAGTTGCAGATCCAGCAAGCTGACGTAGCGCATTTCGGGGCCACGGGTATAGGACACGCGGTAGCGGGTGAGGGTGGGAGAAGGCTGTGCCATCAGGCAACCTCCACTTTGGCGGAGCGGCGGCGTTTGACGGGCGGGCATTTCCAGGCGTCGACAGGCAGTTCGGCGCGCAAATCATTGAAAGTGGGTAGGATGCCGCAAGCATAGCAGCCGTCGCGGCAGTCATCGCGCAACTCGCCGGATTGGCTGCGGTGGAATTCTTCCTTGAGATAATCGATGCGCACGCCGCTGCTGATGTGCTGCCAGGGCAGGATTTCATCCAGGTCGCGGGCGCGGTGACTGTAGGAAAAAGGATCGAGGCCGCAATCTGCAAAGGCTTGCAGCCAGCGCTGGTAGTCGTAGTGTTCCTGCCAGGCGTCGAAGCTGGCGCCGAGCTGCCAGGCGCGGTGAATGACCGCGGAGGTGCGCCGATCGCCGCGCGAGAGCCAGGCCTCGAGAAAGGTGACCTCGGGCTTGACCCAACTGAGCTTGAAGCCAGGGTTGCGCAGGCCGTCGCGGAGGAGGTTTTGCTTGGCGCGGATCTGTTCGAGCGAATCGCAAGCTACCCATTGGAAGGGGGTGTGGGGTTTGGGAATGAAGGTGCTGACCCCGGCGCTGACCTTGGCGCGCCCGCCCACATGCCGGCGGCCGATTGCGAGAACGGCCTTGCAGGTGTCGATGATGGCCTGCACGTCTTCGAGGGTTTCATCGGGATGGCCGATCATGAAGTACAGCTTGACACTGTTCCAGCCGCGGGAGAAAACGGCTTCGACCGTTTCCATGAGCTGGGCCTTGCTGATGGGCTTGTTGATAATCTGGCGCATGCGTTCGGTGGCAGCCTCCGGCGCCAGGGTGAAGCCCCCGCCGGGCTTCAACTCCTTGAGGCGGTCCATCAGGTCGACGGAGAAGGACTCGATGCGCAGGGAGGGCAGGGAGACGGAGAGCTTGCGGCTGGCGAGCCGTTCGGCGACGGCATCAGCAAGCTCTTGGATGTGCGTATAGTCAGAGGATGCCAGGGAGAGGAGCCCAATTTCCTCATAGCCGGTGTGTGTCAGGGCGTCTTCGACAGCGGCGAGGATTTCTTCTACCGAGCGCTCGCGCACCGGGCGGTTGATCATGCCGGCCTGACAGAAGCGGCAGCCACGGGTGCAGCCGCGCATGATCTCAATGGCGATGCGGTTATGGACGATGTCGATGGAGGGAACCAGCAGGCGGGTGACCGGAGGGGGCAATACTCCAACAACACGTTTAATAACTGTCTGTGGAGCGGCGGGATGGGTGGGACGGATGGCAGAAATGACGCCGTCGACATCTTGCTCCACCGCGTAGAGGCGGGGAACGTAGACGCCCGGTACAGCCGCCAGGCGCGCCCACAGATCATTGCGGCTCTCACCAGAGGCTTTCCAGGCCTGGTGGGCGGCGATGATATCGTGGATTAACTCTTCGCCCTCGCCAATGGCAAAGGCATCGATGAAGGCACTCATGGGCTCGGGGTTGAAGGCGGCGTGCCCGCCGGCAATGACCAGGGGATGTTCGTCGCCGCGCTCCTCGGCCAGTACGGGCAAGCCGGCCAGGTCGAGCATGGTGAGGACGTTGGTATAGAGCGACTCGTAAGGCAGAGAAAAGGCCAGGATGTCAAACTGGGCCAGCGGGTGCTTGCTTTCCAGGCTGAAGAGGGGGATGCCAGCGCTGCGCATCTCGGCTTCCATGTCGGACCAGGGGCAATAGGCTCTTTCGGCCAGGGCGTCGGCGCGCTTGTTGACTTCGTCGTAAAGAATGGCCATGCCCAGGTTGGGCAAGCCGAGGTCGTAAAGCTCGGGGAAGATGAGGGCCAGGTGGGTGGAGACGGAATCCCAGGGTTTAATAACCTGGTTTAACTCGCCGCCCACATAGCGGCCAGGTTTCGTCACGCGCAAGAGGATACGATCCAGGCGCGCCTCTATTTGTTGGGGAGTCAGCATCAATAAATTCCTTTGTAAGTGCCGCCATCTATGCTGAGCATGACACCAGTAAGGTAGGAGGCGGCGGGTGAGAGCAGAAAGACGGCTGCACGGGCAAACTCATCGGGAGAAGCCATGCGGCCGAGGGGGGCATCCTGGTTTTGCCGCTGAACTTCTTCGGCGAGGGAGGTGCCGTTGGTTTGGGCGCGGGCGCCGAGCAGTTCGGTGACGCGCTCGGTTTCGGTCCAGGAGGGCAGGATGGAGTTGAAGCGGATGCCCTGGGACCCCAGCTCGAGAGCCAGACTTTTGGTGAGACCTACGGCTGCGCCACGGACGCTGTTGGAGAGGATGAGGTTGGGGATGGGCTGCTTGACCGAGACGGAGGTGACCGTTAGTACCGAGGGGCTTATGGAACTGCGCAGCGCGGGCAAGGCAGCGCGGATGAGGCGCACGTGAACCATAAGGCACAGGTCGACGGCTTTCATCCAATCGGCGTCTGTAAGGGTCTCGAAGGGGCCCGGTTTGGGGCCGCCAGCGTTGGCGAACAACAGGTCGAGGGTGTCGAAACGGGTCACGGTTTGATCGACGAGCGCGGCGGGGATGGCCGGGTCGGTGACATCGCCGGGAAGGGCGAGCACCGGCGAGCCTGTTTCACGCTCGATGCGATCGGCGGCAGCGGCGAGATTGACGGCGTTGCGGCCATTGATGACAACGTTGGCGCCCTCACGGGCGAGGAGCAACGCGGTGGCGTAGCCCAAGCCGCGGCTGGCTCCGGTGACAAGCGCAATTTTGCCCTTTAGTCCAAGATCCATAGTACCCTCGCGTTCGAAGATTGAGGTTAGATGAGTTCGATGTGGTCTTCCACCACTTCCAGGTGGGGAAAGTGCGTTTGGATGAAGGTGATTGCTTGCTGAAGCAAGCGAGTGTTTTGGGTGGCGTCGGCGCTGAGGGCGGCGAAGCCCAGCACGGCTTCGTGATGCCTGTCCTGGCTGCCCAGTTCGGCCACAGACAGGTTGAATTCACGGTGCAGGCGGGACAGGACGGGCTTGATCAGGCTGCGCTTTTCTTTGAGGGATGCGCAGCCGGAGAGGCGCAAGCGGAGGGTGAGCACAGCGACAGGCATAAATAACACTTTTTCGGTCTACTTATAATCGAAAGGAGGATGAAAGTCAAATGCATGGCGTGTGGTGAAAAACGGTGGGGCGAAGCCCGAATATTTGGCAGGACGTGTCGGCGGGGATAAATCCCCTTCTCAGGGCGGACAAACCCTGCGGGTTAGGGAAAACCCGCAGGGTTTGTCTTGAGGATCTGAGGCGGGATTTTAATCCCGCCGGGCAGGCGACGATAAATGCGGGATCCCAAAGAATTAGCGAAGGATATCGGCGGGGATAAATCCCCTTCTCAGGACGATCAAATCCTTCGGGTTCTAAAGAGAAGGATGTGGAAGTTTATTTCAAGATTACAATTAAGACAAAAGCCAAGAAAAGAGGGTGTAGAAATGACGTATTGGCGGTTACATTACCATTTGATTTGGGCGACAATTGAAAGGCAGCCTCTTTTGAATTTCGAACGGGAGAAAGTCTTCTACAGAGTTCTGTATGAGAAAGCAAAAGAGCTGGATATTTTTATTCATGCCGCTGGTAATGTGGATGACCATGTTCATATTGTTGTCTCTATTCCACCGAAAATTGCCGTGGCAAGAGTGGTGAAGAATATCAAGGGTGCGAGCGCTTATGCGATTAACCATATGCCAGAAAGCGATGGTCAATTTCAATGGCAAGAAGGTTACGGAGCGTTGTCTATCAGCGAGATTTCACTCGAGACGGTGAAGGCTTATGCTTCAAAACAAAAGGAACACCATAAAGGGCGAACAATTCACTCATTTTATGAGAGGATTGAGGAGTAGCTTGTAAAGACGGATAGATAGTGGTAAAGACGGAAAACTAAACCCGTAGGGTTTGTCTTGAGGATCTATGGGGGGATTTCAATCCCGGCGATTGAGGGCGTGTCGGCGGGGATAAATCCCCTTCTCAGGACGGACAAACCCTGCGGGTTGGGGAAAAGAGGATTGGATCCGAGGGGAGCGGATGGGGGGGGATTTCAAGCCCGGCGACAAGCAGGGTGCGGTTTTTATCCTACGAATCCCTCCCTTGCACAAACCCCCTGGCACGGGTACAATCCTTTCCGAAAAGAGGAAGGATGCCCGATATCGAGACCCTGTATCAGCATGCGCTGGATTATCTGTATAGCTACGTAGATTACAGCCTGACTCACAGCTTCAACTTCACGGACGAGGAGTTTGACCTTGGCCGGATGCACCAGCTGCTGCGCTTGTTGGGCGACCCGCACAAGCGGTACCCGGTGATTCACGTGGCGGGGACAAAGGGGAAGGGCTCAACGGCGGCATTGATTGGGGCGGCGTTGCGAGCCCAAGGCTACACGGTGGGGTCCTACACATCGCCGCACCTGCAGGAATATACCGAGCGCATTCAGGTGAATGCTGAGAGTATTTCCAAAGCAGAGTTGGTGGCGCTGGTGGATCAGATTAAACCTTTGGTGGCCCAGGTGCAACGATTGACGACCTTTGAGATCACCACGGCGCTCGGCTTTCTCTACTTTGCCCAGCGCAAGGCCGACGTAGTTGTGGTGGAGGTTGGGCTGGGCGGGCGGCTGGACGCTACCAATGTGGTTGAGCCGCTGGTTTCGGTGATTACTTCGCTGTCAATGGATCATATGAACGTGCTGGGCGATACCCTGCCGAAGATTGCCACGGAAAAAGCTGGGATCATCAAAGTTGGACGCCCGGTAGTTAGCTCGCCACAGCGCGAGGATGCGCGGCAGGTGCTGGAGACGATTGCGGCAGAACGCAATGCGCCTCTCACCCAGGTGGGCAAGGATTTCTTCTTCTCGCATGGCAACCACGACTTGAACGGCCAGACGCTTCTGGTATGGAAAGCTGCCGAACAGCCACTGGTAGATGAGTACATCGAATCGGGTGGGGCGGACGAATGGGAGCCGCTGCACCTGCAAATCCCACTATTAGGATATCACCAGGTGCAAAACGCGGCGACCGCGTACGCGGTGTTGCAGGTGGCCCGTGAGAATGGTCTGGCGGTGAGCGAAGAGGCTATCCGGGGCGGGTTTGCCGTGGTGCAATGGTTGGGTCGTTTTGAGGTTTTGCAGCGCAACCCATTGTTGATCGTGGACTCGGCGCATAACCGGGATTCTGCGCTCAAATTGCGCCTGACTTTGGACGATTACCTGCCCGGGCGACCGGTGATTATGATTTTTGGCGCATCCGAGGACAAGGATGTGCAAGGAATGTTTGAAGAGCTGATGCCGCGAGTCAAGCGGGTGATCGCCACGCAATCGGTGCATCCGCGGGCGATGGAAGCGGCGCGGTTGGTGGAGTTGGCGCACCATTTTGGTCGCCCAGGACAGGCTATTTTGCCTGTGGAGGCGGCCTTGCAGATGGCATTGAAGCAGGCCGCGCAGGAAGAGGCCGTGGTACTGACGGCGGGCAGCCTGTTTGTGGCTGCGGCGGTGCGGCAAGCCTGGCTGGAGCAGCACGCTCCTCAGGATGAGCAGACATTGTTGTCTGTGCAACAAGTTTAATGGCTGGAGAATAGAATGATGAAAGACGATTGGGCCGGATCCGAAACGGAAGATTATTCCAATAACCTACAGCAGCGCACTGAGGAGCTCTACCGCATTCCGGATGCCGACCTGGACAGCGAAGGGCTGATTGAATGCGCGGTGTTTATCATGCGCGACATGCTCGTCTATCCGCGCATGATCTCTCCGATTTTCATCGCTCCGGGGCCGAATTCACTGTCTGTTCAGGATGCGCAGTTGGGTGAAGAGACGATGATTGGGCTGGTGCAGCAGAACCCTGAGATCGACGAGCCGACGCCCGAAGATTTTCTGCCCATTGGGATCGAGATTGCCATTGGGCGGCTGCTGTCGCTTTCAGACGGGAACAGCTCGGCGCTGGCGCAAGGCCGGCGACGCGTGGAAGTGGTCGAGATCGTTCAGACTGAGCCATATTATCGCGTGCGCGCCCGGCCAATTTTTGAGCCCGCCGATGTGGACCGCGAGATGAACGCATTGATGCGCACGACGCGCGATCTGTTTGAGCGCTGCGTGCAGTTGGACCGCAGCCTGCCGGATGAGGCACATTTGTTCTCAATCAATATCCCCGAGCCGGGCTGGCTGGCAGATATGATTGCCACGGCGATTTCACTGCCGTTCAAAGAACGCCAGACCCTGCTGCTGCTGCCGGACCCTCGCGAGCGCTTGAAGCGACTAAACTTCCTGTTGGCCCAGGAGCTGGACGTTCTGCAACTGGAAGACGAAATCCAGAATAAGGTGCAGAACGAGGTGGACCGCAGCCAGCGGGAGTTTTATTTGCGTGAGCAGATGAAAGCCATCCAGACTGAGTTGGGCGAAGGGGATGTCTTCCTGCGAGATATTGCCGAACTGCGCGAGAAGATGGACACCGTGGAACTGCCAGAAGAGGCGCGCAAGGTGGCGGCTAAAGAAGTGGAACGCCTCATGCAGATGTCTTCGATGGCGCCGGAAGTGGGCATCATCCGTACATACCTGGATTGGATCCTGGAATTGCCCTGGACGGTCCAGACCGAGGACAACCTGGATGTAGATCATGCGGCCAAGGTGCTGGAAGAAAACCACTTCGGCTTGAAAGACGCGAAAGACCGCATTCTGGAATATATTGCGGTGCGCAGCTTGAAGCCGAAGAAGCCCCGCCAGCCGATCCTATGTTTTGCGGGGCCGCCTGGGACGGGGAAAACCTCATTGGGGCGTTCCATAGCCGAGGCGTTAGGGCGTAAGTTTGTGCGTCTTTCGCTGGGCGGGGTGCGCGACGAGGCCGAAATCCGTGGGCACCGGCGCACCTATATTGGAGCGCTGCCGGGGCGCATCATCCAGACGATGCGGCGGGCGGGTTCGGTGAACCCCTTGTTCATGCTGGATGAGATTGACAAGCTGGGAGCCGATTTCCGCGGCGACCCTTCGGCGGCATTGCTGGAGGTGCTGGACCCCGAACAGAATAACACTTTCTCCGATCACTACCTTGAGATCCAGTACGACCTCTCTAAAGTGATGTTCATCACGACTGCAAACTCTTTGGGCTCCATCCCGCCGGCTTTGTTGGACCGCATGGAGGTGATCGAGTTCCCCGGCTATATTGAGGAAGATAAGCTTGAGATTGCCCGGCGCTTCCTCATCCCGCGACAAATTGACGAGAGCGGGCTGGAAGAGACAGAGGTTACCTTTAACGAACAAGCGCTGCGGCGAATCATCCGCGAGTATACCTACGAAGCGGGCGTGCGCAACCTGGAGCGCGAAATTGGGCGCATGTGCCGCAAGGTGGCGCGCTTGAAGTCTGGAAAGAAAGAATTCCCCAGCAAGCTGGGACCCGCTGCTGTAGAGCGCTTCCTGGGTCCGCCGCAGTTCTTCCAGTCGGAGGCAGAGCGGCAAGACGAGGTGGGCGTGGCGACGGCTGTTGCCTGGACGGAGATGGGCGGCGAGATTATGCCGGTGGAAGTGGCGATCCTGGATGGCAAGGGTAACCTGCAAATTACCGGGCAGATTGGTGAAATTATGCAGGAGTCGGCGCATGCCGCCCTTTCCTTCATGAAGTCGCGGGCGCGGGATTTTGATATCGATCCGGCTTGTTTTGAGAACCTGGATATTCACATTCATGTACCAGAAGGGGCTATCCCCAAGGACGGGCCAAGCGCGGGGATCACCATGGCGACGGCGCTGATCTCGGCTTTTACCGAACGGCGGGTGTATAAAGAGGTTGGCATGACCGGGGAAATTACCCTGCGTGGGCGGGTGTTGCCAATTGGCGGCTTGCGCGAGAAGGTGCTTGCGGCGCACCGGGCCGGGTTGAAGACTGTGATCATACCGGAGCGCAACAAAAAAGATTTGGTGGATGTGCCAAAGAAAGTCCTGGCGGATTTGAAGATTGTACCCGTGACGCACATGGATGATGTTTTGAAGGTGGCGCTGTACGCGGATGAAGATCGCCCGGCAAATGCGCGCTTCAGAGTGAAGGACGAAGAGGAAGTGGGCCAAGAAGGGTAAGGGCTGGACAACGAACCTGGAATAAAGAAAACCCTAAGGGTCTCGGAAGACCCTTAGGGTTTTTAAATTGGTACCTGTTTGAGGCTTAGTTGCTGATGGTGATGGTGGGGGAGGTGATCTCAACCACTTTGGCCAGTTCGGTGGTGAGGACCTTGACAACCCACTTTTCGTTAACGTTGGCGCTGTTGGGGATGGTGACCTTGACGGTCGCGGCCCCGTTGGCGTCTGTTTTGGCGTCAACCGCAACACTGTAAGCGCTGCCTTCTTTGCCAAGGCGGAAGTCGACATCCTTGTTGGCGGGGAACCCGGTCACCTTGACTTCAACCTGGGCGCCGACTTTGGCGGTGCGAGTGGAGAGGGTGATGGACATTCCGGCGGGCGTGCTCGGCGTTCCGGTGGTCGGGGTGCTAACTCCGGCGGGCAGCTTGATGACCTGTCCAACATAGATCAAAGAGGCGTTCTTGATCTCGGGGTTCACCTTGAGGATGTCGGTGACCGTGGTGTTGAAACGCTTGGCGATCGCGCTCAGGTAGTCGCCTCTCACCACGGTGTAGGTGCCGCTGGTGGCGGGCGTGGTGGGGGTGGGTGTAGGCGTAGGAACGCTGGCGTCCACTTTCAGGCGAATAACCTGCCCTGGGTAGATCAAGTTTAGATCTTTGATCTCGGGGTTGGCTTTGCGGATGGTATCCACCGTGACGTTGCACTTTTGCGAGATCTTGGCGATGTAATCGCCTTTGAGCACGGTGTAGGTATCACCGCAGGTTGACTCTGCCGCAGCGGGTGAGGCAGTTAAAGGGCTGAAGAACAACCCGAGTAGCATGGCAGCTACCACGAACAAATATGTAAACCGTTTCATCTCAATCCTCCATCTTTTTACTGAGTACTGGATTTAACCAGTAGAATGTATATTTACATCTATGTAACGTGGGATCACGACAAAAGTTCCAAGCAATCTGGAAATTAATAAAGTTTCGAATGCGTTACTCGCACCGTCACACTTGTTCTGGTTGTGTTCCGATGCTCAATATAATTTGGTTGGGTCCAGCAAATGATAGTGATCCCAACACCAGTGCAAAAGAGGTTGTCATATGAACATTCCAGATGGTTTTATTTTTTTTATTTGTTATTCTCCTATTTCTGATTTTTTCGGTTCTCCAAATCAAACAGGGAATGGATGAAATAAAAAACCATAGCAGAGCCAAGTGGTTAAGTAAACTTCGAATAATTTTTGCGATAGTTCTATTAATCTGGTTTACAGTGATGGGTATAGTGCTTTTAGTAGCTTTATTGAATTTTCTTAATCGAGTTTGAGAGGCTAGTGCAAGATCAGAGAACATAGTCGGGGATTGTAGGGCGCGGCCCTTGTGGCCGCCCGAGTAATTGGCCCACCATGGATTGGGCGGGGACAAGCCCCGCGCCCTACCGAGTCCGCAAATGTCCTCGGATCGTGCACTAGTGAATGACTGGTCAGTGCCAGAAAAGCACGGCGCGACCTCTGCCACGGGCATGCTCCGCGATCCCAAAGGGAGAGGTGAGTAGAACCAAAGGTCTTAATCAAAAACACGCCGGTAGAGGCGTGCTTTGATAGGTTGATTTTTGAAAACGGGCGCAGATTACTGGTTTTCGCTGCCCTTGTCTTGTTGGAGGGTGCGAATGCCGTTGCGGACCTGCGACAGAATGCGTTCGACTTCTTTCTCCAGGTCGGTGAGGGTGCCCAGCGCGTACTCATCAGCCTCGCGCTGACCGCCTTCGACGATTTGGTCTGCGCGGGCTTTGGCCTCGGCCACCTGTCCATCCCGTTCCAGAAGGGCGTCGCTCTTCTCGCGGGCCAGGGTGACGATGCGGTTGGCTTCTTCCTGGGCCTGGGCCAGGATGCGGTCTTTTTGGGCCAGAGTTTGCTGAGCTTTTTTAATTTCCTCAGGGATGGAGACGCGCATCTGGTCAATAATATCCAACATGCGTTCTTCGTTGACGACAACGCTGTGGGTGAACCAGAGCGGACGGCTTTCGTTAAAGAGTTCTTCGAGTCGATCTACCAGATGCAGAATATCCATACGCTCCTCCACGGAGATTGATCTATTCTGAGTGTTGCAAGGATCGGGCCAGCTTCAGAAGACAGCAACAACGAATGTGAAATATCCCCTAAACCGATCACTATTCTATTTGGTTACTGCTCAGCCCTTTGGGGAAAGAGGCCGAATTTGTGATGTTTGGCGGGGCTTCGCCCCGCCAAACATCACAAATTCGGGACTTTTCTACCAAAGCCTGAGTAGTTACTTTATTTATATCATTATAGTCGAAATCTGTACAACTTAATTGCTGCGCGATTTCTGCGCAAGTGGTTTGGACTTGAAAATATCGCTTATTGGGATTTATTCCTACTCTTAATCCCTGGGATTGTTGGGAGGCAAACTTTGGCGAGCCTCCAACTCGCGTGTTCGAGTGTAAAGCGCTTCGGCGACGTGCGCAGGCACCATGCTGGTGATGTCACCGCCCAGAGAGGCAATCTCGCGGACGGTGCTGGAAGAGAGGAAGGTGTGCTCCTCGTTGGTGATGAGGGCCATGACCTCGATGTCTGGGGCCAGGCGGTGGTTGGCCAGAGCCATACGGAACTCGTACTCGAAATCGGAGAAGACGCGCAGACCGCGAACAATGACCTGGGCGTTGTTGTTGCGGCAGGCGTCAACGGTCAGGCCGCTGTAGCCGATGACGCGTATCTTGGACTCATTGCGGAAGGTTTCGACTGCCAGCGCCAAGCGCTCTTCAGGAGAGAAGATGGCATTCTTGAGGGGCTTGTCGTACACTGCCAGGATGAGTTCGTCGAACAGGCGCGAAGCGCGCGTGGCGATATTGATATGCCCATGGTGAATGGGGTCGAACGTGCCAGGAAAAAATGCTTTGACCATAATCAGCTAACATCCCCTTGCCCGGCTTTCCAGAACAGGTCAAGGCGCGCCGCAAGGGACGCATTTTGAGCTGCTGAAAGGTCGGGGTCGGTCTGGAAGAGGGTTTGGGCCTGGTTGCGGGCTTTTTCGATCAGGCGAACATCGGTCAGGTTGGCCATGTGCAAGGTGGCAAAGCCGGCCTGGCGGGTGCCGAGGAACTCGCCAGGGCCGCGCTGTTCCAGGTCGCGCTCAGCCAGGACGAAGCCATCGTTGGTCTCGGCCATCACTGCCAGGCGTTCGTTCTCTACGGCGTCATCGCGATCGGGGATGAGCAAGCAGTAGGACTGCTCGCTGCCCCGGCCCACTCGGCCGCGGAACTGGTGCAGTTGGGCCAGGCCGAAGCGATTGGCTCCTTCAATGATCATGACGGTGGCGTTGGGTACATCTACGCCGACTTCTACCACGGAGGTGGAGACCAGAAGCTGGTACTCGCCATCGCGGAAGCGAGTCATGACCTCGTCTTTCTCGTCGGGGCGCAGGCGCCCGTGGAGCAATCCCAACTTGAGTTGGGGGAAGATCTTGGATTGAAGACGGGCATGTTCCTCAACGGCTGCCAGGGTTTCGTCATTCTCGCCTTGTTCGACCAGGGGGTAAATGATGAAGGCCTGGTGGCCTTTGTCGACCTGGCTGCGGATCAACTGGTAGGCGCGTTCGCGTTGGACGGGTGGAACAACGTGCGTGTCGATGGGGAGGCGGCCAACGGGCATCTCGTCCATGACGGTCAGGTCGAGGTCGCCGTAAACCGTGAGCGCCAGGGAGCGGGGGATGGGCGTGGCGGTCATGACCAGCAGATGGGGGTTGGCGCCTTTGGCGCGCAAGGCGGCGCGCTGGGCAACACCAAAGCGGTGCTGCTCGTCGACGACCACCAGTTGCAGGTCTTGGAATTGCACGGGGTCTTCGATGAGAGCGTGGGTGCCGATGACCAGCTTGATCGAGCCGTTGGCAAGGCCGTCACGGATTTCCTGCTTATCGGCGGCAGTGGTGTCGCCGATTAGAAGGCGGATTTGTTCGGGCTGCAGGGGGGCTGGGCCGGATTCGCTTTCCGCGCCCAACAGGCGGGTGAGCCCGCGATAGTGCTGCTCGGCGAGGATGCTGGTGGGGGCCATGATGGCCGATTGGGCGTTGTGACGGGCGACCATGGCGATGGCTGTGGCGGCAACAGCGGTCTTGCCCGAGCCGACATCACCCTGCAGGAGGCGGTCCATGGGGTGGCCGGAAGCCAGGTCGGTGCGGATGTCGGCCAGGGCTTTTTGCTGCGCGCCGGTGAGTGTGTAGGGCAGGCGAGCGGTTTGTTGCGCCAGCCATTCCTCGGGGGTCTCGAAGACGCGAGCTTGAGCTTGCTGCCAGGAGCGCTTTTGGCGCATGACGCCCAATTGCAGGAGGAAGATTTCATCGAAGGCCAGGCGCCAGCGGCCCAGGTCGAGCATGTCCTGGCTGTCGGGGAAATGGCACTGGTACAGGGCTGTGCCGAGGTCGAGCAGCTTGAGGGACGTGCGCACACTGGCGGGCAGGAACTCTCCGACACGGGGGGCCCAGAAGCTGATGGCCTGGTACATGGTGCGGCGCATCATTTTTTGAGTGATGCCAGAGGTGAGAGGGTAGATTGGGACGATGCGGTTGGTGTGGAGGTGGTCCTGTTCAACCGATTCGATCTCCGGGCTGTTCATGACCAGGCGGCCGAGGTACTGTTCGAGCTTGCCGGCGACGACCACTTGCTCGTGGGCGTGGAAATTGTTGACCAGCCAGGGCTGACCAAACCAGGAGAGGCGCAGGTTGCCGGTGCCGTCATTGAGGACGGCCTCTACCAGTTGGGTGGCGCCGCCGCGCACCGGGCGGCTTTGAATGGCCTGGATGGTGCCGATGACGGTAACTTCTTCGCCTGCTTCCAGCCGGTTGATGGGCTTGAGGCGGCTGTAGTCATCGTAGCGGCGAGGGAAGAAGTACAGCAGGTCGGCCAGGGTGTTCAAATCGAGCTTGGCAAGAGTCTGGGCAGTTTTGGGGCCGATGCCTTGCAGGACGGTGAGCGGAGCATCCAGCCCGATTAGGGGGCGCGCTTCATCCACGGGCGCGGAACGAACCACCGCGGGGCGAGGTTCTTCTCTCTGGGCAGGGGTGGGCGGGGGCGGTTCGACGCGGCGAATGGGCTCGGGGGTGGGAGCAGGGGCGAGCCTGGCCGGGGGCGGCACGGGCGCGGCTGTCGCAGTTGGGACAACTGGCGTAATGGATTCTACTGGCGCGCTTGCCGAGTCTTCCACCAGCTTCAGCAGCGCTTCGACAAATTCGGGCCGCTGAGCAGCGTCAACCTGGGGATATTCGCGTAAGCGGTCGGTAACGGCGCTGATGGCCTCTTCAGAAAGGCCCCCGGCGCGCGCTTCGTTTGTCCAGGAAGGAATGATTTTATCCAACCCGCCAACAACGGCCCGGTTATCGTAGCCGCGTTCGCGTTCAAGCTTGATGAACTTAAGTAATTTTTCTATAGATGAGAGCATACAAGTATTTTACCGCAAAGTGAGCGTCAATC
>JAFGLU010000055.1 GCA_016927865.1 Anaerolineaceae bacterium | reverse complement strand
CTTACCGGGTGTGCGCCAGCTTTTCAAACTGGGCGCGTTGTTCCGCGCTCAACTGGCGCGGCAGTTGCACGCGGGCGCGAGCATACAGGTCGCCACGCGTGCCATTACTCGAGCGAAGTTTGGGCATTCCCCGCCCTCCCAGGCGGAAGGTTTGCCCAGGCTGTGTGCCGGAAGGGATGGTGAGCACCACCGGCCCGTCCAGGGTGTGAATGCGTGCTTCGCCACCCAAAACGGCGGTATACAAGTCGAGGTCGAAATCGGTGTACAAGTCGCTGCCCTTGCGCTCGAAGCGCGGATCGGGCGTTACCTCGACCACCAGGTAGATGTCGGCGGGCGCGCCGCCTTGCGGCGAGGCTGCCGCGCCTTTCATGCGCACCTTAGAGCCGGTCTCTGCTCCGGCAGGGATTTTGACCTGAAGGCGCTTCCCATTCACCATGAGCAAACGCTCGGTGCCCCGATAAGCCTCTTCTAGCGTGATCTGCACGGGTTGCTCGATGGGCCGCTGGCGGGTGGCCTGGGGGCGTTGCGCCGAGCGCACGCTCTGTCCGCCAACGCCACCCATTCCGCCGAAAATGGACTGGAAGAAATCGGAGAACCCACCCATTCCGCCAAACAGGTCCTCAAGGTTGCCGGTGTGATAAGTATAGCCCCCGCCACCACGAGGCTGGGTGGTGGTCCAATCGGCCCAGTTGAATCCGCCTGGCGCGCCGCCGCTCTGCTGCCAGCTTGAATAGGACTCGCCTAACTGGTCATAGCGGGAGCGTTTTTGCGGATCGCTGAGCACTTCATTGGCCTCATTCAGGTCCTTGAAGTGCTCTTCGGACGCTTTATCGCCAGGGTTACGATCTGGGTGGTATTTAAACGCCAATTTTCGGAAGGCTTTTTTGATGTCTTCCTGCGAGGCGTTGCGTTCTACACCCAAGATCTTGTAGTAATCTTTATACTCCATATATATGATTCTATGCTCAGGGGGGGAGCAGAGTCAAGTGGTAAGGGCAGTATTCTTATGCAACTCTTATATACGGCTACGTTGCTTACAGATTCCTTAACTTCTGTCCCGTACCGACCCACTTTTCCTTTTCCATGCTATCATTAAACTCATGGCGAAATCTCGCGATCGCATTTTAATTGTCGAATCCGACCCTGTTCTGGCTGACCTGATTGGTCGGCAGGCATTGCAGTCTGCGGGCTACCAGACCAGTGTTGCGGTGGACGCAGGCAGCGCGATTGCCAAGGCCATCCAGTGGGCTCCCCATCTGATCATCACCGACATGGACCTGCCCGGCCTGAACGGCAAGGATTTGATGGTGGCTCTCACCTCTCAGAAAATCGACACCCCCATCATCTTGATTGCTCGCAAGGGCCAGGAAGGCGACCTGATTCAGGCGTTCCGGCTCGGCGCCGCCGATTACCTGCTGACACCGATGCGCGAGGCCGAGGTAATTGCTGCCGTCGAGCGCGTGCTGCGACAGGTGGACGAGCGACGCGAGCGCGAGCGGCTTTCGCAGCAGTTGCAGCAGGCCAACCAGGCGCTGCAAACACGCGTGCGCGAGTTGACCACCATCACCTCGGTGGGTAAGGCGGTCACGTCCATTACCGACTCGGGCATTTTGATGGAAAAGATCCTCGAAGGGGCTGTGCGAATCACGGCTGCCGACCTGGGCTGGTTCTTGATGCGCGACGAGACCACTCGCAGCTACCACCTGGTGGCCAGCCTAAAACTGCCGCCTTCGTTGGGCGCCAACCTGGGGCAGCCCTGGGATGACGGGATTAGCTCGCTGGTGGCCATGTCGGGCGAGCCGCTCACCATTCACGGCGACGCGCTTAAGCGTTTTAAGATCTCTATGCTTGGCCAATCTGCCATGATCATGCCCATCAAGGCGCAGAAGCAGGTGGTGGGGCTGCTGGTGGTGATGCGCAAGGGGGAGAAAGCTTTTGAAACCAGCGAGCAGGATTTGCTGGGCGCGCTGGCCGATTATGCTTCCATCTCCCTGGTCAACGCGCATCTGTTCCGCGCCGCCGAAAACCGGGCCAGGTCGCTGCAATCGATGGCGGAAAATGCCGCCTTGGGTGAACAGGTGAACAACGATATTCTGCGGGTGGTGCACAAAGAACTGGCTGCGCCGGTTGAGTCTGCCTCAGCGGCCTTGGTGCGTCTGGGAAAAGATCCCACTGCCCGCTGGCGGCCTGAACAGCGCCAGTGGTTGGGCGCCATCCAGGATGCTTTGGGCACGCTGCGGGGCATGGTAGAGGTCATTACCCCCATCCAACTGCCGCAAGCCAACCGCGCCGCGCTGTATGCCGACGTCTGTGAGGTGGCGCGCAGCGCCGTGAAAACTGCCCAGGCGATGTCTCAGGCAGATGGAATTTTCTTCTCCATGAATCTGCCCGGCGAGGCGATTTATGTGCCACTGGACAGCGGCTTGCTGGGGCAGGTGATCACTGCCTTGCTGAGCAACGCTGTCAAGTTCAGTGCGCCGAACGGCCCGGTCACGCTGCGCGTGGAGAAAACGGTTAAAGGACAGGCTCGTTTGACGGTACATAATACCGGCTCGACCGTGGACGCCAAAGAAGCCGAGCAGATCTTCGAGAAAAATTATCAACCCCGCCCCGGCGCAGCGCTGCGCTTTGGTGGCTTGGGGATCCGTTTGTGGCTGGTTAAAGAGATTTTAACCCGGCAAGGTGGTACAATCCGTGTGGAAAGCTCCGCCGGAAAAGGCGCTGCCTTCCACGTTCAGATGCCAGCCGTTCGTTAGCATTTTGGGGTAAATCAGCACATGGCTCAATCACAAGAACAAATTCTCGTCGTTGTTTCGGATGGTCAGGTCTCGTTCCTGCTGGACCGGGTTCTAAAATCCATGGGCTATGACGTGCAGGTCATCACCGACCGGGCCAGCGCGCTCAAGTCGCTGGATATGCACATCCCTGCGTTGGTAGTGGTGGGCGAAAAGCTCAATGATATTTCCGGCCTGGATTTCGCCGCCGACCTGCTGCGACGGAACCCTTCTATGCCCATCATCCTGTTTGTGCAGCATGATTCCCCAGAGATGCTCAAGTCGGCCATGCGCCTGGGCGTGAATGAATACCTGACCATGCCGCTGCGCACCGAAGATGTGACGCGCGCGGTGAAAGGTACGCTGGAGCTGGCCAAATTGCGCCGTGACGCCACCATTCTTGAGTCCCGCCGTGCCACCCAAAACTTACAGCGCCGCCTGGATGAATTAGAAACCCTTGAGCGCCTGGGCCGCACCATCACCAGTTCGCTTGATCTAGACAGCGTCCTCTCAACCATCGTGGACGCCGCCGTCGAGCTGACCGGCGCCGAAGAGGGCAGCCTGCTGCTGCTGGACGAGGAAACCGGCGACCTGTATATGCGCGCATCGCGCAACTTTCAAGACGAGTTTGTGCGCACCTTCCGCCTGCCGATTAAAGACACCCTGGCCGGATCAGTCATCCGCAGCGGCCAGCCGGTGCTTTTGGACGAGAATACACCCCAGAAGATCAAGACATCTTACCTGGTGCAGAGCTTGCTCTATGTGCCGCTGTCGGTCGGCGGGCGCACGTTTGGCGTAATGGGCGTGGACAACCGCTCAAACCGCATGCCCTTCACCAACCACCATCTCAAACTGCTCAGCGCGCTGGCCGAATTCGCTGTCATCGCCCTGGAAAACTCCCGCTTGTATACCGATCGTATTACCGAGCACAAGCGCCTGGAAGCCATCCTCACTGGGGTGCGCGATGGCGTGGTGGTCATTGACCAGGAGCACCGGCTGACGCTGGTGAACGAGGTGGTGCGCGAGGCTTTGCAGTTGGGCGAAGAAAACCTGATGGGCCGCCCCTTCCGCGAGGTGTTCAACCAGCCCGCCCTGCTGGATTTGTTGGAAGGTTTCGGCAAGTCTGCTTCCAACCGCAGCGAGCTGACCGTGGAAGACGGGCGTGTCTTTAATGCGCTCATTTCTCCCATCCCGCAAGTGGGCATCGTCTTCACCCTTTCCGACATTACCAATCTAAAGAAACTCGACCGCATCAAGACCGATTTCGTCAACACCGTGTCGCACGATTTGCGCTCGCCGCTCACCGCCATTCTGGGGTATGTGGAACTGGTCGAGCGGGCCGGTTCGATCAACGATTTGCAGCGCGATTTCATCCGCCGCGTCCAGGTCAGCGTGCACAACATCACCAGCCTGGTCGATGACCTCCTCGACCTGGGGCGCATCGAATCTGGCTTTGACAGCCGCAAAGAGGCCCTGCTCCTTGATCAAATCATCCAATATTCGGTGGACGTTTTCAAAAAGCGTATCGCTGAAAAAGGGCACAAGCTGGAAATTGACCTGCCCACGCCCTATCCGCCTCTGTACGGTAACCCGGTGCAGATGCGCCAGATGGTTGATCACATGCTGGAAAACGCGATCAAGTACACGCCCAGCGAAGGCACCATCAAGATTTCCTCGCAGGTGGAAGAGCATCAGGTCATCATCCAATTTAGCGATTCGGGCCAGGGCATTCCCGCGCTCGATTTACCCTATATCTTCGATAAATTCTACCGCGCCAGCAACGCCACGGGCGATGTGAGCGGGACGGGGTTGGGCCTGGCAATCGTCAAATCGATTGTGGAAAATCACGACGGCCGCATCTGGGTCGATTCGCAGCCCGGCAAAGGCACCACCTTCACCATCGTCCTGCCGGTGCGCGGCGGATAAAGACAGGCAGCCATGACCATTTTTGACCATCAGCGTTTGACCAACGCTGCGTTCAAGCTCGATATCGAACGCATGCGCAAGGGCTGGTACAGCGACAAGTACTTCACCAATATCGCTACCATGCTCACCGTACTTGCGGCGCAAGGCTACACCTATCGCGGCTGTGCGGGAGCCAACCGGCTGCCGCCGGGCATGGATCCCAGCACCATCAATGTGGGTGATATCGAAGTGGAGATGCAGTGGTTTACCCGGCGCAACGGGAAAACCATTGTGGTGGGGGTGGATAAAGCCCTGACCATGCTGCGTCACTGCACCGGCTACTTTGAAGGGGATATCTTTGTGGACACGTCTGACCGCCTGGAAGTGTGGGCGGTGCATGATGGGGTGGTGGTGGAAAGCGACGGCAACCCCGCCAACGTGGCCCCGGTCATTCGCGTGCGCGGGCGCTATCGTGATTTTGCCATTCTGGAAACTTCCACCCTGGGTATCCTGACGCGGGCCAGCCGGGTAGCGACCAATGTGTATGAAACCCTGGTGGCAGCGCGGGGCAAGCCGGTGCTGTTCTTCCCGGCTCGCTTTGATGTGCATGAGGTGCAGGCTGCCGACGGCTATGCTTATAACATCGCCGTGCAGCGCTTCAATCTGGATTATGCCGGGACGCTAGGGCCCTTCATTTCCACCGACGCGCAAGGCGACTGGTGGGGCGGGGCGGGTGGCGGCACGGTGGCGCACGCCGCCATTGCTAGCTTCCTGGGCGACACTTGCGAGGCCATGCTGGCCTTCAGCGAGGTGTTACCTGTCAGCATCCCGCGCATCGCCCTGGTCGATTTCAACAATGACTGCGTGAGCGACTCGCTGGCGGTGTGCCAATCCATGTTTGCCCGCTACCGCGAATTAGTAGATGCCGGGCGTCTCGAGGAAGCCGATCGTTTCCGCCTGTATGGGGTGCGCCTGGACACCGGCAGCAACCTGCGGGATGTTTCTGTCCTGCCGCTGGGCGACGCTGCCCTGGATTTGGGCGTCAACCCGCGTCTGGTCTTTGCTGTGCGCCAGGCGTTGGATCAGGCTGCCGACAACTGGGATTTGCCCGCCGGATGGAGAGAACGCGCCCAGGCTTACTGCCGCGGGGTGAAGATTGTGGTGTCGGGTGGCTTCATCCCCGATAAGATTCGCCGCTTTGAGAAGTTAGGCGTGCCTGCCGATATCTATGCGGTGGGCTCGGCTTTGTTTGACAACCACGCTGCCTCGGTTACCGACTACACCGCCGATGTGGTGCGCGTCAAGGTGCACGGCGAGTGGGTCGACATGGCCAAGACCGGCCGTCGCCCATGCGACAACCCCGATCTCGAGCGAGTCTGGTAATAAGTTCCAAATTTAAGATATTGGTGGGTGCCGCGCACCCACCAATATCTTAAATTTGGGTTTCTTGCAATTCCAATTGAGCAGAAAAACTGCGTGACGAATTGCACAAACCGGTGTTATAGCTACTGAACCGGTTCTTTTTCCAATTTGAACATGTGCAAGTGAAACTGCCCGCTCACGGTGAAAAGTCTTCGCTGGAGGGCTGGGACATTCTATCTGGAGGAAAATTATATGCCTACCCAGGATTCTTATGCTTTGATTAAAACCAGCGGCAAGCTGATTGCCGTGCATATTTATAAGACGTTGGTTGCCGCCGGAATTCCAGCCGTGTTGAGCTATGGCGATGCGGTGCTCAGCCCGAAGGGCGACCGCATGATGGTGCTGGTGCCCGCCGAGTTTGAGCAGAGCGCACAAACGCTCATCCAGGCCGGGTGCCTGTTGAGTTCGATCATTTAAGCCGTATTGTTGGATTCGTAGGGGCGAGGCGAGATTCGGCAAGCGAATCAACCCGGTTATGTTAGCCTCGCCCATCTTTGCCGTTGCCAAACCAGGGCGAGGCTCAAAAATCCATTCTCAAACCCCAACCGTGATTTCGCCTCGCCCCTACCAATATACGTAGAGCAATCGGGTGGGTCTGGAAGGTGGAACTCCGGGGCGAGCCCGCGGAGAGGTTTGAAGATGGTGGGCGCGAGCCGGCGTTAAAGACCCGCCCCTACGACCAGTGAGATTCGGCAAGCGAACCAACCCGGTTATGTGAACCTCGCCCATCTTTGACGTTGCCAAACCAGGGCGAGGCTAACAAATCCATTCTCAAACCCCAACCGTGATTTCGCCTCGCCCCTATCATCATGCGCAGAGCGTAAATTGGCGCGCTTATTTTGGCCTGTGTAGCGGCGGGTCTTTAATGCCGGCGCAGGATTGGGGCAATCGACAGCTTTGCGGGCTAAGTATGTAAAACTACCTGCAAGACCCGCCGTTGCGCGCAATCGGGCGGGTCTTGCAGGTAGATCCATTGCATGAGCCAGCAAGGGTATCCAAACATGACCAGCGTTAGCCCGCATTAAAGAACCGTCTCTACGACCAGGAACACCACAATCCGGGCGCAGGGGGAGGTGGTCAGCTTTTCGAGGGTTTGCGCTTTTCCCTGCGCCCCTACGAAGAACGCGTGATTCGTCAACCTTTCAGGCTTCT
Source organism: Anaerolineaceae bacterium (assembly GCA_016927865.1). Taxonomy (GTDB): domain Bacteria; phylum Chloroflexota; class Anaerolineae; order Anaerolineales; family Anaerolineaceae; genus Anaerolinea. The sequence goes on along the minus strand of JAFGLU010000055.1, from coordinate 4,018 downwards.
TGGATTGTCTCTTGAACAAACTTCCTGAAGCGCTCACGCACGGGGGAACGGTCGATCCACCCTTCTGGGAGGTAGATGGGGCGCACAGCCGCTGCCAATTTCCACAAGCCCAGGTTCGCAATCGGGATTGGGTTCACAGACCTGTATGTGGAGAGAAAATCTTGCGCATCCCGATCCAACCCTTCCAAGACCAAATTCATATAGCAGTAGCCCACATCCATCCCAGGATCGCCGTAAGCGGTTTCTTCCCAATCTACAACGGATGCGATCTTTCCCTCCAGACATAGAACATTCCCACCCCAAAAATCGGTGTGGCACAGTCTGGGCGCAGTCTTTTCCTGCAGCGGCAGCAATCTTTCGATCGCATCCCAGATCAACAATCCATCGGGGTCGGCGGCCAGCCAGGCCGGGATGCTTCCAGACCGGCGGAACCAAAGTCCTTCTGAGCTTGCATCATGTAAAAAAGATTGCGCAGAAGCATCGCATGGATAGGCATGAATGCCGGCCAGGGTCAGCGCCATCTGCCGCCCCCAATCCAATGGATAAGGTGGTTCCATGATCGGGAGGCCGGGCAGGAAGCGGGTTACCAGGACCGGACCACCCAGCAGCACCCCGGTGTCATCCAAAAAAATCGGCTCTGGCACAGGACGCTGGTGCAGATGTAACCAGTGTAACGCCTGATATTCAACGCGCGCCCGGCGAACGCAAAAATCACGTTCTCCCTGGTAAAGCTTCACGACAAAATGAAAATCCTCCCCCGCTTTTGAATGCGCATCCAGGTAGAACTGTCGGTTATAGAATTCCCCATTTACAGGACGGATTGAAAGCAATGTGCTGCCGGGTAGAATTTCATTCAGCAGCGCCAGAGCAGCATCTTCAGGAAGGGAGTTGTGGCGGATGTCCATATGAAAGCCCTGGTCCGGGTTTCTCGGGTTATGTTTATATCAAGCTTTTGACCGCCGCGGCGAACTTGCACAGGGCATCCAGGTGTTGCATGGGCCCCTTCAAACCGCAGCCTGTCGTAATCAGCGAGGCGTGGGTGAACCCAAGCTCGCGCCAGCCTTCCAGCAATGCCTGCCAGACGCGCGGGTCGCCGGTCCCATACGGAATGCGCGCTTCCAGGCCAAAGCCCTCGGCTGTGCGTCCTGCCTCCGCCAGATATCCGCGCAGTCGCTCCAGCGCGGGGGCGGCTTCTTCGGCGGTCCCGAACAGGGGCATCCAACCGTCGCCCAGGCGGGCCATGCGCTGCAAGGCCGCCTCCGACTGCCCCCCGAACCAGATGGGGATGGGGCGCTGGACGGGCAATGGATTGATGCCCGCGTCGGGGATGTGATGCCATTTGCCTTCAAACGTGACCAGCTCTTGCGTCCACAACAGGCGCAGCACCTCGATTTGCTCTTCCAGGCGCGCGCCCCGGTTGCGGAAGTTCTCGTTGAGGGCTGTGTACTCGATGGTGTTCCAGCCGATGCCGATGCCCAGTCGCAGCCGCCCGCCGCTGAGCGAATCGACCATGGCGGCTTGCTTGGCAGCCATCACCGTCTGGCGCTGGGGCAGCAGCAATACGCAGGTCGAAAAGCCGATGCGCGTGGTCATTCCGGCCCAGAAGGCGAACAGGGTGAAGGGCTCCTGGAAGGGCATTTGATAATGCGTCCAGCCTTGCCAGCCGTCAGTGCGCTGGGGGTTGGGGCTGATGACGTGATCATCTGCGCCGATGTGGGTGAAGCCCAACTCCTCGGCGGTTTGCGCATAGTCTCGAATGGCAGCCGGTTCGCTGCCAAATTCAAAGTGGGGGTAGATTGCGCCGAATTTCATATTAATCTCCAACTCTTTTTGCAGCCAGTTCAATTACCATGGCTGCGTGCCGCTCGCGGTTGAGGGGGAAGCGCGCCGCCAACCAGATGGATGCGCCCAGCAGCATGGCGGGCAGCGCTCCAAACAGCAAGCGGATGGCCCACAGCGCCTGGGGATTCTGGACCGCACCCGGCACGTACCCGGTGAGGTGCAAAATCCATTGCACGATCGCCAGCATCAATGCCGTGCCGCCCTTCTGCAAGAAGACGATGAACCCGTAATAGGCTCCTTCGCGGCGCTCGCCGGTGGACAGTTCGTCCACCTCGATCACATCGGGGAGCAGAGCCCAAGGAATAACGTGCGCCGCCGCCACGCCCAACCCCGTGCACACTGCCAGGACATAGGCCAGGGTGTGTTGGTAGGGGGCGATGAAGGCCAGCAGCAGCATGACCACGGCCCAACTGGCAGCGCCGATGCGATAAGCCGAGGGCTTGCCCACCCGCTCGGAAAGTTTGAGAACAACAGGGATGCACAGCAGGGCCGAGGCCTGTACAATCCCCAGTACCACCTCGAGGCGGTTGGACATGCCCAGGTAATAGGTCAGGTAGTAGACCATCAAGGAGGCCACCAGGTTGACCGAGATCCAGGAGAACATATAAATCCCGGCCACGTAGCGGAAGGGGCGGTTGCGGAAGGTGGCCAGGAAGCTGCGCTTGATGTTCAACGGTTGGTTGGAGGGGGCGGCAAAGCGCTCGCGCACGTTGGCAAACAGCAGCAGGTAGGGTCCGGCGGCCAGCACGCCAAAGATCAGCCCGGCAGCAAAGTAGCCTGTGGCGGGGCGCTCGAAGGCTCCAGCCAGCAGGGGAACCGATACGGTGGCGATGAGCCCGCCGAGCATGCTGACGCCCATGCGCCAACCGTTCAGGCTGGTGCGCTCATCGTAGTCGTCGGTCAGGTCGGGGACCAGCGCGCCGTAAGGAATGACCAGGGCGGTGAAGGCCGTGTCGAAGAAGATGTAGGCCAGGCAGTAATACACGGCTTTGCCGATCTGGCTGGAGATGGGCGGCACCCACAATAATAAAATGAAGCTGATGGCCAGCGGCAGGGCCCCGAACAGGAAGAACGGCCTCCGCCGCCCCCAGCGCGTGCGCACCCGGTCGAGCAGCAGCCCGATGATGGGGTCGTTGATGGCGTCCCAAATGCCGCCGATGAGCAGCACGGGCGCGGCATAGAGCGGTTCCAGGCGGGCGATGTCGGTGAGGAAGTAGGCGAAGAAGAAGACCTGGATGGTGGAGGTAGTGGTGTTGCCCCAATCTCCAATTCCATAGATCCATTTGGTGCGAGAAGGCAGCTTTCCGGTCGCGGCAGGCTGGTTCATAAGGGTATTCCTGGGGAAGAATCGCTCAACACGGGTCTTATAGATTATTGTACGCGATGCGGGGCAAAAAAGGGAGAACCAGCTTATCGAACAATGCAGGGTAAATATACATTCAGCCAGGGTAGCGGTAGAGATACTACGGTCAGATTGCTGTAACCCGAGTAGATTTGATCTAAGGATCGAAATGCGCGGATTCGAAAATAGTAAGTCTCTCCAGGCAAACCTTCTACGTGCGTGATCGTTGTATTAGGGGCAAGTGTTTGGATGGGTATCCAATTGGTTTCACCATCCAATGATTGTTCTAGATTGAAAGCAGTCTCATCAGACGCGTTGTCTTTCCAATGTAGTTCGATCTGATCCGGTAGAATCACCTGGGCTTCAAGTTCAGTTGGGGCCGAGGGGGCTAAGTGCTGGTCCGGAACGTAAGTGACAGTGTTGCTATAGTCAGAAAAAACATTGTCTGTTTGCCGATAAGCTCGTACGCGGAACGTCTGCCCCTCACCCAGGAATTCGCTGTTTTGGTAGGAGATCGAGTTTTCTGGCAGCACAGAGACTTCCTCCCAGATGAAAGCGACACCATTGAATCGCTCGACCCGGAATGCGCTCTCGTCAGAAGAATTGTCAACCCAGGTAAGTTGTAGAGTAGTTGGCCAAATCTCAGTCACAACCAAATCCGACGGGCATGCAAGCGGTTGTTGACAGCCTTCAGTCGATGTCGTTGCAATGTTAGAATAACTGGAAAATTGTTGATCACTGTGGCGCTGAGCGCGGACCCGGTAGTAGAAAGTCGATCCACAGGCCAAACCTGAATTGTTGAAGGTGGTGGTGTTCGCCCCAACCGTGGCGATT
>JAFGLU010000054.1 GCA_016927865.1 Anaerolineaceae bacterium | reverse complement strand
TCATCTCGGAACTGCTGCAATTGGTTGGTCACAACTCCCTATTGTACGCAGTTCCACCTTTTTCGCTTACTTTGTCAAAAGTCCAATCATTAGGCAAAGGAGATATATATGCGGCTACTAGACCTGAAAACGAAGGAACCTCTTTCAAACGTACTTATCATGCTTACAGCTGATGAGCTAAATGAGTTCATTGGTTCGTTGCAATCTTTAGCGAAGCATAAGGATCACGTTCATGTCGATGACGAATCATATAACAGACAAATAACGGTTGGTGTTTACTCGATGCAGAATTTGCAAGGCTTTAGTTCAGAGGTTACAAAGCTGCTTCTGGATGATAAATAGTAGTGTCAAGAAAAAATTTGCATTTTTTATGGAGAAAAGCAATCTAAGCATCTTACCAACCGCATAGGATCATGGTGGACTGAGTTTACCCCCAAGAGACGGAGGAAGGCGGCGGGCGTTCCTTGCAAAGAGCAAAGATTTTTCCGTTGCGTTCTTCCGTTTTCAATTGGGGCAGGGACCGGTGCTCCCCACAGCACCTGGCACAATCGGAAAGCAATTTCCATCCTTTTCTCGACGCTCACCTCCGGCTGGGTCAGCTGCCCCGCCAGGACCAGCAGTTCCCCCGTTTTTTCCTTGCCAACCGGTGGTAGGGGTGGTTAAGATAAGCGATCGAATAACGGTTCCGGCAGCACGCTCTCCTCAAAGCACCGCTCCAGCCGCTCCGCCAAGCCCTCCACCCACACCAGCGGGTCGCCTTGCGGGTTCTGCACGCGGCGTAGTTCGGTCGGAATCTCGTTGACCGAGAAGCGCTGCGCCGCCTCCACGCAGCGCACATGCGGCAGCGCAGCCGCCAGCCCGCAAGCCGGGGCCGGGCCGCCGCGGGCCGCCGCGATCATGTCCCACAGCTTGTTGTCTTCCGTCTCGCCCGGATCGCCGTAATCGATCTCTTTCCCGCCGGGCAAGCGGGCCACAAAGCGGTGCGTGGTCATCCCATCATACTCAACTACTGCATCCTCAAACTCCAGGCGCAGCAGCGGGTGGCGATCCTTTAAAATGCTATGCGAGGTGTAAAACAAGATTTCGGCGCCGCTTTCCGTCCGGCAGCGTAGCGCGGCGGTGTCGTAATTTTCAATCTTGTTGGCGCGGAACAAGACCGCCTGGATCTCGCCAGGGTCGACGCTTGTTTCGCGGCTTTCTCCCAGCAAGTACAGCAAAACCTGCAAGTAATGCGCCGTGGCGTTTTGCACCGGGCTGTCCAGCACCATGCGCCCGTCGTACATGCGCACTCTTCCCGCCCAATCGTTGCGCCGGTAGTAGGACTGCGCCCGCGGCCACAGCACCAGCGACTTGAAGCGCAGCGGGCGGCCAAACCGCCCGGCCTGAATATCTCTCTTCAGCCGCTGGACGGCATCCGAAAAGCACCACTGAAAGCCCACCCCCACCCGCAACCCCGACTGCTCTTCGGCAGCCATCATTTGCTGCACTTCTGCCGGTGTGGCAGCGGCGGGCTTTTCGCACAGCACGTGCGCGCCGTTAGCCAAGGCCAGCAGCGTCTGGGGGCAGTGGGTGTAAATCGGTCCGGAGAGGATCGCCAGCTCGGCCCGCTCGGCGGCAAAGAACGCCTCCAAATCAGGGTAGAGCGACACGCCCGCCTGGCGCAAAGCCTCATTTTCAGGCATCCCCGGCGGGTTCACCGCTCCCACCAGCCGCAGGCGCCCCTGCGTGGCGCCTTCCAGCAAGCGCGGAACGTAGTAGTAGGCGCTGTAGCCGCCCGTACCCACCAGCACAACGGTTACGGAATGATCGGTCACGCCTCCTCCTGAACAAAGCGCACCACCCGGCCCTCGTCCGCCGACTGGCGCGCCAGCAAGCAGGCCTCGGTGACTGCCAGCGTCTGGGCACCATCCTGCATCCCCTCCCCGCTCCCCTCCACCTGCGCCACGAAATCGGCCAGCAGGCTGGGCGGCTCTCGCAGTGCCAGTTCTCGCTCGCCTTGCGCATCAATCAACCAGACTCGCCCGGCCCGCGCCTCAATGACGCCCAGTGTGCCCGCCACCCGCGCGCGGTCGTCGCCGTGGCTGGGCGCGCCGGAAGGGCGGAGGTAGTCCAGGCTGGCCGAAGCCGCCACCCCGCCGCTCAGCACAAACTGCATCTGCGCCGAGACCTCCATCGTTCCATAGCCCGCGTTGTTCTGCGCCGAATGCGTAGCGAAGACCGATTCAAAGCGCTGCCCGCTCAGCCAGTGGATGAGATCCACCGCATGGCTGCCCACCCAGGGAATCGTCCCGCCGTAGGTCTCGCGCCGGAAGTAATAATCCGGGCGCGCTCCCAGCCGGTAGGACTTTTGCGCCTGAATCAGGCGCGGGTCGCCAATCACGCCCGCTTTCACAGCTTGAAACAGTGTGTAAAACGGCGATTCAAAGCGCATGCCCATCAACGAAGCAAAGGGCACCGGATTGACTTGCCATGCATCCCGCAGGCGGGCCAACTCGTCCAGCGTCAGGGCCACCGGCTTTTCACACAGCACAGGGATGCCGCGAGCAAATGCCTCCAGGCACATTTCGGCATGGCGCTCGAAGGGTCCAATCACGCACAGCAGGTCGGGGCGCTCGCGGTCCAACATCTGCCGGTATTCGGCATAAAGACGCGGCTCGTGCCCCATACAATGCAGCGCCGCGTTTAGAAACTCCACGCCCTCCGCCGCGCCGCCGGGACTGATGCCCGCCACCCGCGCGTGGGGCAGGTCTTTCAGACCGTCGAGGACATAATTCGTGTGCCCGCGTTCGCCAATGATACACAAGGTCAGCGTTTCCATGCGTAAGAGTGTAGCCCAAGTCAGCGGACTTGTCGATCAAAACAAGGTGACAAAATAGTGCAATGTAGAGTGCATCTCAACAGGCTCGTTATCAGAATTATAACGATTGCCTATTTTTTTTCGCGATGCTGCGCTCAGCCTTTAGTGTGTCGAACCAGGCTTGTTCCAGGCTGCGAAAGCGCATTCCTAATTCACGCTCTGCTTTGGCAGCTGAGAATTGATAACGGGCGAAAGTAGCAAGTGCAAACTCACTACTAAATACCACGGGCAAACCCAACAACCGCTCTATGCGTTCAGCTATTTTACTAAACAGCAATGCCATAGAGTTAGGCATCCACAACAAAGTCTTTTTGCAGCCACCGGGTGTTCGACTCCAGAGAGCAACCATATCTTTATGCTGCATGACTCCATTGCTCAGAATGTAGGTTTCACCTATACGCCCATATTCAACGCTTCGAGTCATTGCTTCTGCAACGTCATCCAAATATACATGCGAGCAGCGACCGTTAGGTGCCCACAGAACCGGGGGAAGCACGCCACGGACATACATTCGAACCAGGTGCCCGGTATTGGAATGATCACCAGGACCAATAACCCCTACAGGGCAAACGATAATAATCGGAGCGCCTTGTTTTTGCAACTTTACTGCATAATCGTGAGCTTCGGTTTTTGTCTGCTCATACCAAGATTGAGGTGGCGCTTGCCTCTGGAAATTTTCGTCAGCGATTATGTCACCCGTGGCTCCATATGCCACCATGGATGATACGTAGATGATTTTTGGGACGCCTAATTCAATTGCTAAATCAAGTGTATTCACCGTGCCCTGGACATTGATTGTTCGCATGAGCCCTTTCATTTTCCTGGTAATTCCGAACTCATACCAGCCCGCATTGTGGATCACAACATCAGCTCCCTGCATAGCTTCACGCATCGAATCGGGGTCAGTGATATCGCCGTGAAATAATACTCCCCCTAATGTTTGAATCGCTTTGGCTTCAAGGCTGTCTGGCTTTCGAACAAGGACGACCACATCCCACCCACGCTGAAGCAGCGTTTGCGTAAGCGCACGCCCAATAAAGCCGGTACCGCCAGTGAGAAAAATCTTCATGGATCCTCCCGCCAGAATACACCGTGCAGTATCTATCGATCAATGCTATCTGTGTATGTTTTCACACGAAGAATCTGCACAAAACGACAGGTTCTTTGGGATTTGCCAGGGCAAATCCCGCCATAAAACACGTAGAGTCGTTTTCGGCCAAATCAATTAGAAACATGGATCTTTTTACCTCCTCTCCAATCGAACGAGGCCGATCCGATCATTCACTTTTCGACAACCCTTCTTCCCAAACAGCAAAGCGTATGGCCTGACTCAATTCCACCAACTACTGTGCCAGGAGGCAGGCCTGGATAACCGCCAGTGCTTGCACGTCATCCGAAAGGCCCAGCCCGCACCAGTGTCAGCCAGCATACCCCGCGACTGGAGCAGCGTCAACTCGCGCTCGCTACCAGAAAGATTTTCTACGCTTTCTGCCGCGCTGACGGAACCGACGCTAGCAAACAGCAAACGGGCAGGTCTTTCAGCCCGTCAATCCTATAATTCGCATGCCCTCGATCGCCCACAATTCACAAGGGCAAGGCATTTATAAAATCAGTGTAGCTCAAATCAAACAATTTTGGATTAAAAACGGTGAATTTGGGAAGCCACGAGGTAAAAACCATTTTTGAGGTGTAAGTGTGATTTCGCTGACCCCACACATCAAAACGCGCCGCCATCCAGGCAATTTCAAAAGAGACATAAAATAGGCTGACCATTTGGCATCGATTCGGTGTAGAATACATGTTAACGATCTCATTAATCAGGATACAGGTAAAATGTCTCAAAACTATTGGAAAACAACCGAATTTGAGGCTCTTGAAGCCCCCGCTGTCACCGTGCTCTTCTACCACAACCGCTACGAAGAAGGCAAGCAAGGCGGTTTGGAGATCATGCAAGAAGCCGTGCGCATTGCCGCCAACGGCAACCTGCGCCTCGAAGCCGCCGCCGAGCAGTGGTCCAAACTGCCCGAACACGGCCCGCGCCAGGTGCAGCCCGATGGCAGCATGAGCGTGGAATGTAGCTACGCCAACCCGCCCATCCGCTACACCGCTCGCCTTTCCCCGGTGGGAAAAGAGCTGCGCCTGTCCATCGACCTGGCCGAACCTCTGCCGGATGAATGGACCGGGCGGGTCAGCTTCAACCTGGAGTTGCAGATCGGCGCCTTCATGGAAAAAAGCTTTCTCATGGACAGCCGGGCCGGGAGCTTCCCCCGCTCGTACGTTTCCCCCAAAGTAAAAAACGCCGCCGGAGCCTTTGAGCCTGCTCCCCTGGCCGTGGGCAAAAAGTTGGTCACCGCCCCCGGCGAACCTGCTTTACAAATCGAGATCGAAGCCCTGAAAGGTGAACTGGTATTGCTGGACGGGCGCGGCGCGGCGGAGAACGGCTGGTACGTGCTGCGCGGCATGATCCCCGCCGGAGCCGCCGCCAACGCCCTGGAATGGCGCATCGCCCCCACCCTCCAGCCAGGCTGGGTGCGCCCGCCAGCCATCCTCTTCTCGCAGGTCGGGTATCATTCGGCCCAGAAAAAAGTCACCGTCATCGAGTTGGACGCCCAGGTGCAGCAGCCTGGCGAGGCGCGCCTGGTGCGCCTGAAAGAAGGCGGGGCCGAAGTGGTCAAGGCCCAAAAGCTGTCCCTGTGGGGTTCTTATTTATGTTACAACTACGCCCAGTTTGACTTTGGCGAGGTGACCCAGCCCGGCCTGTACCGCCTGGAATATGAAGGCGCGCGCAGCGAAGCCTTCCCCATAGGGCCCGATGTCTTCAAGGAAGGCGTCTGGCAGCCCACCCTCGAAGACTACTTCCCCGTGCAGATGTGCCACATGGAAGTGCGCCACGGCTACCGCGTCTGGCACGGCCTGTGCCACATGGACGACGCCCTGCAAGCCCCCACCAACCACGAACACTTCGACGGCTACCACCAGTACGCCACTACCGACACCGATTTTGCTCCCTACGAGCACATCCCGCACCTGGACCGCGGCGGCTGGCACGATGCCGGCGATTACGACCTGGCAGCCGGGTCGCAGGCCCAGACCACCCGCGTGCTGGCCCTGGCCCGCGAAGATTTTGGCCTGAACAGCGACCAGACCACGGTCAAGCCCGACGAATTAAAGGTGGAAATGCACGTCCCCGATGGCATTCCGGATGTCATCCAGCAGGTGGCCCACGGTGTCGAAAACATGCTCTCCGGCTACCGCGCCTCGGGTCACACCTTCATCGGCATCATCGAGAACAACCTTGCCCAATACGTGCACCTGGGCGACCCCGCCACCATGACCGACAACGTGGTCACCCCCGGCCCCGACTCGCAAGACCGTTGGGCCTTCACCCAGCGCCACACCACCCTGGAATACGCGGTGATGGGTGCGCTGGCCTCGGCGGCGCGCGTGCTCAAGGGCTGGAACGATGCCCTGGCAGCCGAAGCACTGGAGACGGCTCAACGCTCCTGGGAATATGAGCAGACCCATGAGCCCCAGTTTGAGCGCAACTGCTACATCGGTGGCGACCCCAACCACGCCAAAGTCCGCGCGGCGGTCGAGCTGCTCCTGGCAACCGGTGATGAGAAATACCGCCAGAGCCTGCTGGACTCTGCCGACTTGATCGCCGAGCACATCTTCATGCTGGGCGCATCCGTGGCCCGCGTTCTGCCGCAGATCAATGACGCCGCCTTCACCGCCCGCATCCGCGAAGCCGCGGCAAATTACAGTAAATTTGTAGTCGAAGACGCCCGCAAAAATCCCTTTGGCGTGCCCTATACCGACGAGATGTGGCGCAAGCACGCCCCGGTGTGGGGCATCGGCTGGTCGCTGCAAGGCCGCGCCGTCGACTTCTACTACCTGCACCGCGCCTTCCCCGACCTGTTCAGCCGCGATCTGGTCACCGACACCCTGGACTACGTCTTCGGCTGCCACCCCGCCTCCAACCATTCCCTGGTTTCGGGCGTTGGCGGGCGCTCCATGACCGTTGCCTACGGCATCAACCGCGCCGACTGGACCTTCATCCCCGGCGGCGTGGTCTCCGGCCCGGCTCTCATCCTGCCCAACTACCCCGAGCTGATGGACCCCTTCCCCTTCCTCTGGCAGCAGAAGGAATACGTCATGAGCGGAGCCGCTACTTACATCTTCCTAGTGCTGGCCGCCGACCAACTGTGCCAAAATAGCGTACAATAAGTCTATGTTCGGAACAAATCCCCTGGTTACCTGAACCAGGGGATTTAAATTTTCTGTAACTACTCAGCCAGAGGCGGAAAAGGGCCAAATTTGAGGTGCATGTGGGGTGCGAAGCACCCCACATGCACCTCAAATTTGGGGACTTTCTTCGACCTCTGAGTAGTTACGATTTTCTCAACATAGGTACCAACGAATCCATGAAAGCCTACCTGGCGATTAAATATCACCCTGATGGGGCCAACCGGGCGCGCATCGAGCGCGTCTGCGCGGCATTGGAAGCCGCGGGCATCGACAGCGCCTGCGTCATCCGCGACCTGGAGCAGTGGGGAGCCGTGCATTTCGAACCAGGCGAGCTAATGCGCCGCTCGTTCGAGCTGCTGGACGGCTGCAACCTGCTGGTGGTCGAACTGACCGAGAAAGGCGTGGGAGTGGGCATCGAAGCCGGCTACGCGCACGCCAAAGGCATCCCCGTGGTGACCATTGCCGAGGCGGGCGCGGACATCTCCGAAACCCTGCGCGGCATTTCGCGAGAGGTGCTAGTATACCAAACGAGCGCTGAACTGGCTGAGTTCTGCGCTCGTTTGGAGCGCCACTAGGCAATACCCTTTGTTGGGGGCTAAATCTGCAGAAGCCAAACCCTGGCCTCCGCGCACCGCAGGCAGGAATGACGCTATTCTCTGCGTAGCGGCGGGTCTTTAAGTTGGGCCAGGCGGGGATGCGTGGAAAGCACCCTGACGGGCAAGGGCTGTTTGCCCACCTGGCAGACCCGCCGGGTCGGCAGGTCAGGCAGGTCTTGCGCGAATGCCCAGTCGCCTTGCCCGCCGATAAATTATTTAACCAGATGGAGCAGCCCGCGTTAAAGACCTGCCTCTACCACGGATGAACCCGACCGGCTCCACCTCGTCAGCGGGGATAGTATACGCTTAAACTTGAGCTGTTTTTGCGCTGCGCACCAGCCGCCAGGCAATGAAGAAACTGATCAAAGTTCCCGCCCAGGATAATAGCCACGCTCCGCCGTAGACATCAATCACATTCACACTCCAGAGCGCATAGGGCAGCCAGTTCAGCGCCGCCGTGATGCCCCCTGCCAGCACGGCCCGACCCGCGCGGCGCGGCGATTCACGCAGCAGCCGCAAGCCCACCCCCAGGAAAACAGCGCACAGGACAGCCGTGCCGCCCAAATGCACGATAGCCGTCAAGGGTTCGGCGGAGATGGAAGAATCGTTCTGCTGAAGAATGATTAGATACACCAGGTAAACAAGCTCTACTGGGATCACCAGGAACAACCAGCCCAGGCGTTTGTTGATGATCAGCCCAATAACCAGCACCAGGCAGCAGCCCAGGCTCAATGCCGCCAGCAACTCTCGCAGGGTGGCCTTGGCAATCAAACGTGGGTTGTGCGGCCCAATTTGCCGGTACTTATCCACCGCGGCCCAGGTATAGCCCCCCTCCGGCGAGCGCACCAGCACTCCTTCGTGCCCCATGCCGATGACCAGGTTTTGCGTTTTTGGGTCGAACACCGCGTTCAGCGGCCCTTGCTGGAGCGTGGTGATACAGGCAAATGTTATGGATGTGTAATAATCCTGCTGGCCTTCGGTCAACGGCGTTGAACGGAACTCTTCCTCCCAGGCAAGGCCACCATCCTGAGAACGGGAAATCGACTGTCCCGGGACGAAGCGATACACTACCCGCGAATCGTTTGGGTCGGCCAGATCCCACTGAGTAGGTATTTCCGGCTCCGACCGTTCAATTTCACCGGCCTGCCAGCCTTCCCCTTGCTCCGCCCAGGTGTAGCCGCCATCCAGGCTAACGTATGAGCCGTTGCACGTCCAGGTGACCAGGGAGCTGTCCTCAGGCTTGACCGCAAAGTGATAGATTCCAGCATCCATCATGGCTGGCGCGGTCGCCAGGCAAGCCAGCGAGGCCATCCCCAGCGCCAGGGCAGCCGTCCGTTTGCGGTTCACCTCCGGCGGGCACAGCCACAACCGCCAGGCTGGAACCAGAGCCAGCAAGGCCAGCAAGTCGCCGGGGTCGGGCGCAACCGCAATCGGTCGCCCGTACACAGCGCTCAACCAGGTTTCCGCCGCCAGGTTTATCGGGGGAAATACCTTGATCAGCACAAACAGCAAGCCGGTGACCAGGAAAGCCAACCCACCCAGCCGGCGCGGGTTCAACTTCCATCGCGACGTCAACATCGCCAACCCCAGCGCAACCAGAAACGGGAAGAAGAACAGCCCGGCAAAATCGCTCAGTTTGCCCGTAATCACGCCGGGGAACAGCCCCTTGAGCAGGTGGTCGTTGACTAGCAACAAACCGATGCTCATCCAGCTAATAGGATGCTGCAAGCAGCGCAAACTGCGTTGAAACGCCAAATTGGATGACTCGCCGAATGTAATCATGCCCGCCTCGTTGCACCTTTTTTGAAAACCCTGAGATTATTATCCTCAATTTTCACAATTGGACATTTCCTACGCCAGCAGGAATTTTGCTAACCTTTATGGCTCTCTCAATGTCGCTTAACTATTGGCTTCCCGCATCTCCAACCCTTCCCACAAAGAGGGAAGGGCGCGGATTCTTCTCCCTCTCCCTCCGGGAGAGGGCAGGGTGAGGGTCTTTTACCGGCTTTGAGCCATAGCCAACCCTTAAAAAATGTTGACCTTATAAAATATTTGTTCTATAATATAGTGGCTGCGTCACTGCTGTCACAAACAGCTCTCCCCCGCAACAAGAACTTATCCGCCCTCGCGGCGCTAACCATTATCGACCTCAATCAAGGAGTGCCCCCCGTGAGCCAGTCTACCTACCCAGACTTGCTATCTTTCTACGCCGCTCACGGCGTGATGACCGACCCGCTCGAACAGGCCCGACTCCTGGAAGGCCTGCCCACCGACCTGCCCGCTTTGTGCCGCGTGGTGCAGGGCTTGCTCATCCATCCCCTCCTGACCGACCTGTACAAAGTCGATCTCACCTCGGTGCAAAAGAAAGAGGTCAACATCCGCCCCGCCGCCGAGATGCTGCGCCGCATCGGCGGCATGGACCCGCGCCCGCTGAGCGAGCAGCGCGATCCCGCCGAACGGCTGGTAGGCAACTGCCGCGACCACGCTGTGCTGCTGTGCACCTTCCTGCGCGCCCAGGGCCGCCCGGCGCGCGTGCGGGTCGGCTTCGCCACCTACCTGACCAAGGACATCACCGCCGATCACTGGATCGTGGAACTGTGGGACGAGACCGCCGGGCGCTGGCAGCAGGCGGACCCGCAAATCGACGACATCCAGCGCCAGTCCATGCAGATCGCTTTCGACCCCACCAACCTACCCGCGGGCGCGTTCATCACCGCCGCGCAGGCCTGGGCGCAGTGCCGCGCCGGGCGGGCCAAGTCGGGCACCTTTGGGCACAACCGCAAGGCCCGCGGCTGGAACTTCATGCGCGGCAGCCTGCTGCATGACCTGTGCGCGCTCAACAAAATCGAGGTCCTGCCCTGGGACCTGTGGTGGGACATCACCAAGGCCGACGACAAGGACTTGAACGCCGACGACCGCGCCTGGATGGACGACATCGCCGCCAAGATCAACGGGCTGGATGCAACCTTTGAGGACGTGCGCGGCGCTTACCAGGACGACCCGCGCGTGGCCGGCCCGTTGGAAACGCGCCTCAAGCTGCTGGGCCTGGTAGGCGAGAGCGGCCAGACCAAAGCCACCGGCCTGGCTTCCGCCGATACGCCGGTGCTCACCGGCCCCGAACTGCGCCCCTCTGACCGCGAGCGGCTGCTGGGCCTGGCCCGCCCCGCCCCCGGCGGCAGCAACGGGCACAACAAACTGTCCGAACAGATCAAGATGAACGGGCGCAACGGCCTGCGCCCCGGCGAGACGGACGTGATCGTGGTGCGCGGCGCGCAGCACCACAACCTCAAACACATCGACGTAACCATTCCGCGCAACAAGCTGGTCGTGCTCACCGGCGTGAGCGGCAGCGGCAAGTCCACCCTGGCCTTTGACACGCTCTACGCCGAAGGGCAGCGCCGCTACGTGGAGAGCCTCTCCGCTTACGTGCGCCGCTACCTCGATCAAATGGACAAGCCCAAGGTCGATTACATCGGCGGGCTCAGCCCGGCCATCGCCATTGAGCAGAAAACGGTCAGCCGCAACCCGCGCTCCACGGTCGGCACCGTCACCGAGGTGATGGACTACCTGCGCGTGCTCTTCTCTCGCGCCGGAACCCAGCACTGCCCCACCTGCGGGCGCGCCGTGGAACCGGTCAGCCCGCAGACGGTCTCCGACGGGCTGGCCCAGCTCCCAGCGGGGACGCGCTTCCAGCTCATCGCCCCGCTGACGCGCAACAAGAAGGGCGACCACCTGGCCATCCTGGAGAAGGCCCGCCAGGAAGGCTTCACCCGCGCCCGCGTCGACGGTGAGGTCATCGAGCTGTTCGAGGGCGCCAAGATGCCCAAGCTGGCCAAGAGCCATCCCCATACCCTCGAGCTGGTCGTGGACCGCCTGGTGGCTCCGCCAGCCGATGCAGGTGAGACAGAACTCAAGGATTACTCGGCGCGCCTAATGGACTCGGTCGAAACCAGCCTGCAGGCAGGCGGCGGGCTCATGCTGGTAGACCTGGGCAATGCTGAAGAACTACTGCTCAGCGAGAAGAACATCTGCCCGCACTGCGCCGTGACCCTGCCCGAACTGACCCCTGGCCTGTTCAGCTTCAACTCGCCCAGCGGCATGTGCCCGGCCTGCAACGGCCTGGGCACGCGCCTGGAAGTGGACACCGACCTGATCGTAGAACACCCTGAACTATCCCTGATGGATGGGGCCTCGCGATGGTTCGGCAACATTCGCAAAAAGGGCCACTGGCGCGCCAACCACATGAAAATGATCGCTGAGCATTACGGCGTAGACATCGAGCTGCCCTGGAAAGATCTGCCCCAAAAGTTCCGCGACGTGATCCTCTTCGGCTCGGGCGACGAGAAAATCCACTTCAAGTATGAAAACGAGGAAGGCACCTGGAAGGGTGAGACCACGCACGCGGAACGCGGCGTAGTCTTTGATGTCAACCGCTTGTTCCGCCAGACCAAGTCCGAGTATACCCGGCGCTGGTACATCAGCTTCATGAGCCAGAAGCCCTGCCCCAACTGCGGCGGGACGCGCCTGTGCGCCGAAGCGCGCAACGTGACCATCGGCGGCGAGACTTTCTCGGCTGTGCTGGGCATGACCATCGAGCAGGCCCATGAGTGGGTGTGCAGCCTGACCGAAAGCAGCGACCCGCACAAGCGCCTGACCGCCGAGCAGTTGGAGGTGGTGGGCGAAGTACTCAAGGAGCTGCGCAACCGGCTCAAGTTCATGCTCAACGTGGGCCTGCACTACCTCTCGCTCAGCCGCCCCGCCCCCACCCTTTCCGGCGGCGAGGGCCAGCGCATCCGCCTGGCCAGCCAATTGGGCTGCGGCCTGGTGGGCGTGCTGTATATCCTCGACGAGCCCTCCATCGGCCTGCACGCCCGCGACCAGCACAGCCTGCTGGAAACCCTGCTGACCCTGCGCGACCAGGGCAACACCGTGCTGGTGGTGGAGCACGACGAAGAGACCATGCGCGCCGCCGATTACCTGGTGGACCTGGGCCCCGGCGCGGGGGTGATGGGCGGCCAGGTGGTGGCCGCGGGCACCCCCGCCGAGGTGGCTGCCAATCCAGAATCGCTCACCGGACGCTATCTCTCCGGCGCAATGCGCGTGACTGCCCCCAACGGCTTCAACCGCCGCGCCCCGCGCGCCTGGCTCACCCTAAGCGGCGCGCGCCTGTGGAACCTCAAGAACGTCACCGCTCGCGTGCCGTTGGGCGCGCTGACCGTGGTCACCGGAGTGAGCGGCAGCGGCAAGAGCAGCCTGATCAGTGAAACGCTTTACCCGGCCCTTGCCCGCGCCTTGATGGGCGCGCAGACCTCCCCCGGCCCCTACGACCGGCTGGACGGTCTCGACCGGCTGGACAAGGTCATCGACATCACCCAGGAGCCCATTGGGCGCACGCCGCGCTCCAACCCGGCCACCTACGTGGGAGTCTATGACGAGATCCGCCGCGTGTTTTCCACCGTCCCCGAGGCCCGCGCGCGGGGTTACGGCGCCGACCGCTTCAGCTTCAACGTCAAGGGCGGGCGCTGCGAGGCTTGCCGCGGGCACGGCCTCAAGCGCATCGAGATGCACTTCCTGGCCGATGTGTGGGTGACCTGCCAGGAGTGCAAGGGTTCGCGCTACAATCGCCACACCCTCGAGATCACCTACAAGGGCAAGAACATCGCCCAGGTGCTGGACATGGACGTGCAGGAAGCGCTGGAGTTCTTCGGCAACTTCCCGGGCATCTCGCGCATGTTGCAAACCCTCCACGATGTGGGCCTGGATTACGTCAAGCTGGGGCAAAGCGCCACCACCCTCTCGGGCGGCGAAGCCCAGCGCGTCAAGCTGGCCAAGGAACTGGGGCGCGTCTCTACCGGGGATACCATTTACATTCTGGATGAACCCACCACCGGCCTGCACTTTGCCGACGTGCAGCGCCTGCTGGACGTGCTGCACCGCCTGGTGGATGCGGGCAACACCGTCCTGGTCATCGAGCATAACCTGGACATAATCAAGACCGCCGACTGGCTCATCGACCTCGGCCCCGAGGGCGGCCTGGGCGGCGGGTATATCATCGCCGAGGGCACCCCCGAGCAGGTGGTGGACGTGCCAGACAGCTTCACCGGGCAGTTCCTGCGCCCCGTCCTGGAAAAAGAAAAGAGCGCGGTAGGCTAACCAACCAGACCCTAAGGGACTGTTTAATAACCTGTCCGGCATCTGCATTTATGACAAAAAATGTCGTTGCGAGGAGCCTGAAGCTTTGTGAAGGCGACGAAGCAACCTCCAAAGTGGCTATCGCAACCCTCTTGGAGGCTGCTTCGTCGCAAAGCCTCCTCGCAGCGACACAAGGGTTAGGGCTTTTAAACAGACCCTAAGGGTTTTCCGAAACCCTTAGGGTCTTCTTTTTACCGCTCCTTCTTCCTTCCCCCCACCACAAACAACACCAGCCCGCCCAGGCACCCGCCCGCCAGCACCAGGAACATGGACGCCGGGCCGATCGAGTCGAACAGCAGCCCCGCGCCCACCCCGCCCAGCACGTTGGACAGGCTCGTCACCGTGACCAGCAGCCCCTGGCTGGTCGCTTTCAATCCTTCGGGCGCCAACCGGCTGGCATAAGCCACCGATCCGATCAGGTAAGGCACATACGAAAATCCGTGCAAGCCGTTGATAAAGAACACCCAGCGATAATCGGGCATCAAACCGTACAGCGTCAGGCGGACGATAAAAATAACGAAGGCAAAGGCGATCAGCCGTTTGGGACCAAAGCGGCGTAAGAGCCACGCCCCCAGCAACATCATCGGCGCCTCAGACATGGCCGAGATGGTCGATGCCACCCCCACCGCCCCCTGGTTGCCGCCCATTTCGGTCATCGCCACGCCCAGAAAATTGATCGACCCCATCCATGCGCCCCACAACAGCAGGATCGAGAGCGCAAAGATGATCCACACCCTGCTGCGCACCAACTGCTGGAACCCGCCCATTGAAAAACCGCCCCCACTGGCCCGCACTTCCGGAAGCAGGCGCGTGACCAGCAGGAAAATGACCAGCCCGCCCGCGAACCCCGAAAAGATCACCTGCATGCCCAGGCGTTCCAGGATGAACCCCGAGAAGGCGCTCACGCTGATAAATCCCAGCGTGCCCCACATGCGGTAAGCGCCGTAGTAATCGTGGTTGGGACCCAGCATTTTCAGCGTGACCGTATCGACCAGCGGCAGGATGGGCGTGGCCATGAAGGTGAACAATGCCACAGCCAGCAGGACGGGCAGGAAGCTGGACATTTGTGAGAGCAGTCCCAGCGCCAGAATGGCGCCGATACTGGTGATGGTGAAGATTAAGCGCGTCTTGCCGATGCGGTCGTTGAGTACGCTCCACAACGTGGCAGAAGCCGCTCCCACCAGCGCGCTGACCGCCGCGACCGAGCCGATTTCCGTGCCCGTCAGGCCGATACTGCGGTAATAAATGTTGGCAAACGGCCAGAAGAACGCCATCGCCGCCCAGATGGTGAAGTGCAGGGCTTTGATGGTCAGGTCGGACTTCAACGGGATGGGCGCGGAAAAGGTGGAGCGCAATTGGGCAAAATTCATGCCCGCTTACCCTCCCGCCTGTCCCGAAGCACCAAAGATGCTCAAGTAATGCTCGCAGCGCTCCTGGAAAGACTCTACTGCCACGCGCTGTAGGGCAAAGTAGGACGCCTCCGGGGTGGCCGCCTCGGACAGGCGGCGGGCGGTGGTCATGAACAAATCGGTGGCTACGTTGACCTTAGCAATGCCATGGGCAATGGCCGATTGGAACTGCTCGGTGCTCAAGCCCGAGCCTCCGTGCAGCACCAGGGGAATATCTACCCGGCGGCGGATTTCGTCCAGCAGGTCCAAAGCCAGGTGCGGCTCTCCGGCATAAGCGCCGTGGGCCGTGCCGATGGCCACCGCCAAAAAGTCCACGCCCGTCTCGCTCACAAAACGCTCAACGTCATCGGGTCGGGTGAAGCCCTTGCGCAGGCTTTCTGCGTCCTGGTAATCGCTGCCCATGCCCACATGGCCCAATTCGGCTTCCACCGCCACGCCCATGGCATGCGCGGCGCGCACAACGGCCTTCGTCTGGGCAATGTTCTCGTCGAGGGGCAGCTTGCTGGCGTCCAGCATCACGTCGGTGAAACCCAACTGGATGGTGCGCATGCACTGCTCGAAGCTGGCCCCGTGATCCAGCATCAACGAGACCGGCTGGGGCACCGACTCAGCCAGCGCGCGCGCATAGGCCACCTGCTGCCGACCGTTGGGCAGCTCAAAGTGCCCGCCGTACAGACCCAGGATCACCGGGGCATTTTGCGCCTGGGCCGCCGCCACGATGCCGTCGGCAATCAAAGAATCTACAATATTGAACAGCGGGACGGCATAGCCATTCTGCATTCCCCGCACAAGCTGGTGTTTAATCGATACGAGTGCCATTTATATACCTCTTTCACTTATTTAACCACGATTTATCTAGAAAAACGTCCCCGAATTTTCGGCTTTTGACCGTTTTTTGCTTCAAACTGCTTCCCGTTCAGCCAGGAAGCGGCAGGTTTCTTCATAAGTAGGGATGCCCGGCCTGCCGCCCAGACGCGTGCACTTGATCGCCGCCACCGCCGTGCTAAAGCGCACAATCCGGCGCACGTCCCAGCCCTGCAGCAGCCCAAACAGGTAAGCCCCGTGAAACACATCCCCCGCCCCAGTGGTGTCCACCACCTCCACCGGGAAGGCCGGGGTGTGGAAGCGCTCTGCGGGCGTCACCGTGTAGCTGCCGTCCGCACCCTCGGTTTGCACCACCACCCGCGGCCCCCACGCCAAAATCGCCTCGCCTGCCGCCCACAAATCCGCCTGCCCGGTCAGCGCCGGCCCAAACCCCGACCCACAGATGAGAATGTCGGCCATGCGCACCAACTCCTGCATACGATCGGAAACAGGCCCGCGCGTAGAGCAGCCATCCAGCATCACCGGTTTGCCCGCCGCGCGCATCCAGGCAGCAGCTTGCAGGGCGGCTTCGGCGTGCATCCCGTCCAGGTGCAGCACGTCCGCAGCGGTGATGTATTCCCGGTCTAGCTCCTCCACGCCCAGCGGGGGGCAGGCCGGGCAATTGAACCCGGAAAAGTAACGCTCACCCGTCCCGGCATGCACCGCCACCAGAATCGCCTGGTTCTCGGGCCCGGGGCGCTGCACCGCGTGGCTCACATCCACACCGTTCTCGGTCAGCGTTTGCAGCTTGATCTGCCCCAATCGGTCGCTGCCGTAGGTGCCCACAAATCCCGCCTGCGCGCCCAGGCGCTGAGCCGCGACCAGCGCCGTGGCCACCGGCCCGCCGCCCTCAATCGCCAGCCCTTCCAGACGCGCGCCGTGCTGCCAGGTCGGCAGTTCGTGCGCCCGCACCAAAATATCCAGGCAGGCCATGCCCAGCCCCACCACGCGAACCGGCGCTGTGCTCATCCCCTTAGTCCACCCACACCGGCTGAATATCCAGGAACTTGCAGGCTTGCAGCAAAGCGGCGCGCTGGTCACCGTGGATCATGCTGGCGTGGTGGATGAAACCCTCCTCCACCAGAGTGCGGTAAAGTCGAGCATGATCGTTCACCTCCACCCACGACCAGGTACCGCCCAGCGTCTCATCCGAAGGGATGATTTCGCCTCCGGCGATGAGCATCTTCCACTGGCCGTCGTATTCGGCCAGGCGGCAGAGCGTGACCCGCCCTGGCTTGACCTGAAACTGGAACAGGCCCGCCATAGCGTCATTCTCCTCCACAGGCAGCGTTCCGCTCATGTTATTGCGCGAACGCAGCGCCACCTTGCTGGAATCCGCCGCCAGCGAGGTGGGCCCGTTGCCGCAGTGCCAGGCTAGCAAGCGGTTGGGGTGGTCGCGGTGTTGAATGGTCCAGTCGATGAAGTGCGGTACCGAGGCCCCCAGCGCGGATTGATAGCTGACCAACATGGACACCGCGCCCAACACGTCCGTCTCGCATGCGGTGAGCATGGCCGCGTCGGTCATGCGCCCATACAGCGCGCACAGGGAGACTTTCATCAACTTGCCGATCGAGGGCCAGCATTGAATGGCCATCGCCGACAGGCGGTTGCGCTGCCAAAAGTCGGCCAGGGCCACTTCCAGGCGCGCCGAGTTGACCAGGTAATCCTCTGCTACGGTGATGGTCGCGGCTTCAGCGCGGGCTTTAGCTACCGCTGCCAACACGCGCGGGTCGTCCGCCGTAATGCGCTGAGCTTGATCCACCAGATCCGATAGCTCGGCCGGGATCACGTTTTGTCCAAACTTTCTCGCCAGGGCAATTTCATCAAAGGCCACCGTCTCGAAAGCGCTGGGACGAACCCCCACCTGCCCGATGCGCGCGTTGCGCAGCCCTTTGACCACGGCCACAGCCCCGGCAAAATCAGCCACCGCTGCGCGCAGCTCCGGTTCATTAGGGAAAAACAGCCCCGCGTACTGAAAGGGAATCTTACGGCGGTGCAGCCCGGCAGCCATCGACAGGTTGCCGCAATAGGAATCGGAAACCCGGCTGAGCATGGCATCGTTGTTGGCGGGAGGCTCTTTGGTGGCAAAAAGCAGCACCGGCAAGCCCATCTGTTCAGCCACCTTGACCGCCGAGCGCTCGTCGCCAAAATCCAGCGGGCTCAGGATCAGCCCGTCCACGCGCTCACGGCGAAAGGTTGCCGCCACCGCTTCCGCTTCGTCCAACGTGTTCACGCAGCCGTGAGCAGTCAAACCAAGCAGCGGGTCGACGGTTTTTCCATCCGGCGCGGGCTGCGGGCAGACGATTTCTACGCCGGGCACTTGCGCAAAAGCCGCCAGGCTTTCGCGGCGCATCTGGTCCACCCAATCCGTATAACTCCAGCGATAGGATGGAACGAATCCGAGACGAACAATGATGGGCTTCATGAGCAGGCTCCTATGAAAAAACGGTCAAATATTTGAGTTGTGTGTGGGGCGCGAAGTGCCCCACACACAACTCAAATTCAGGTTTTTCCACCTCTGGCTGAAAAGTTACTGTAAGTGAACGTTCTCATGAAAATTATACTATTCTTCTTGAAAGAAAAGGTCGTTACCGGTCTCGAATTGTCAAATCGGCCCCGAATGAATCTTGACACTTGTCGATTTTGCACTATACTCGGACAAGGACCCCCTGAAAAACTACACCTTCTGGAATTGGGCTATTCCAAAGCGGAAAATCCGGTACGTTTCGGTAATTCAACATCGGGTGGGACAAAGGCTTGTTCAACTTGGATATCCGCACGCTTTTTGTGGTATCGACACTGATCAGTGTATTTCTGAGTGTCGCCAGTTTTGTATACCGGCGCACACAGACTACCTATCCCGGTTTTGGCAACTGGGTGATCGCAAATGTCTGCGTGCTGTTCGTCTATTTGCTTTTTGCCCTGCGTGGATACATCCCCGATCTACTTGCCATTCCTCTGCCGCTAGCTCTAAGCGTCTTCGCGGCCATCTACCGCTGGCGCGGGCTGCAAAAGTTCTTCGACCGCCCCGGATCCTCCGCCGAGGTCGTTCTTTGGACGGCTCTGACCTTCGTGCTCCTCTCGGTGTTCACCTTTCAGTACGACAGCCCGCTCATTCGCAACTGCATCTACTCAGCCATCCTCACCTACGTGGTAGCTGGCACCATTCACACGCTGTATAAAATCCCCGACCGCCGCTACAGGCCGCTCATCCGCTTCTTCACAACTGTTTACGTGTTCGGCGGGCTCGCGCTGCTCGTCCGTGCAGTGCTTTGGCTTCTTTATCCTGTAGGAAAATCGCTGCTTGACCCCAACTTCATGAACATCCTTTTCTTCACCGCCGTCCCGTTAATGGAGATCAGTTGGGCCGCCACCTTCCTTATGTTAAACAGCCGCCGGCTGGAATGGGATATGTCTGAGATGCACGCCCAGATGGAAAAGCTGGCCTCCACCGACTCGCTCACAGGGGTCTTCAACCGGCGGCGCTTTTTTGAGATCGGCGAGAAAGAAGTCGACCGCGCCCGGCGCTACAACCGGCCTCTCTCCGTGCTGATGATGGACCTCAACGAGTTCAAGTTACTCAATGACGACATGGGGCATTGCGCCGGCGATCATGCCTTATGTGAATTGACTCGCATCTGCCAGGAGAATTTACGCAAGCCCGAAACCATCGCCCGCCTGGGCGGGGACGAATTCGCGGTGATCTTACCGGAAACCGACCTGACCGGGGCTCGAGAAGTCGCCAAGCGACTCCACAAAACCATCTTGAGCTCGCCCGCTCGCATTTGCGATCAAGAAGTTTTCCTTTCCTTGAGCATTGGCGCGGCAGCACTAGAATCTTCCGATCGGTCCTTAGAGCAAATTCTTCAGCGAGCCGATGTTTCCATGTTCCAGATGAAGAAAAAAATCCGCACGCTCAAAAACCCGGCCTATGAACCGGCCCAGCCGGTGGTCGAACAAATCCCCGAGCCGTTCTAGGCCTGCGCCTGGTTCAAACGCGCGCGGGGGTCAAGCCCCTTTTCACTCATCTCGCGCCGGCAGCCAAAAGCGGATCACGGCCCCCTGGCCCGCCTGGCCCTCAGCCCAAATCTCTCCGCCGTGCGCCTGCACCAGCTCGCGGGCAATGGCCAATCCCAGACCCATACCGGTCGAATCACTGGCTTTATAGAAGCGCTCGAAGATGTGCGGCAAATCCTCGGCCAGGATGCCCGGCCCGCTATCCGCTACCCAAAAAGCCACCTTCTCCGCGTCGGCCTCATCCCGCTTGCAGCCCACGCGCACCTGCCCGCCCGAGGGTGTATAGCGCAGTGCGTTGTTGATCAAATTCGCCAGCACCTCCCGCATGCGGGTGGGGTCAGCCTCCAGCAGCGGCAACCCCTCGGCCGCTTCCACCCGCAAGTCGACACCCGCCCGAGAAGCATTTGACTGGAAGGCGGCCGCTATCTCGCCTACCAGGTCGGCGGGCTGGAGCACTTCCAACTGCAACTTGAGTGAGCCGCTTTCGGCCAGGGCCAGCGTGCGCAAATCATCGATTACCCGCGAAAGCACTTTCGTCTCATCCAGCACCGTCTCGACGTGTTCCCGGTCAGCCGGATAGATACCATCCAGCATGCCCTCCAGGTTGCCCTGAATGACCGTCAGTGGGGTGCGCAGTTCGTGGGTCACATCCGCCAGCATATTGCGGCGGTGCTGATCGTTCTTTTCCAGCCGCGCGGCCATGTTATTGAACGCGTTCGCCAACCTGCGCACCTCTCGCGGGCCTACAGCAGGGATTCGTGCTGAAAAATCACCGTTGGCAATGCGCTCCACCGCTTCCATCACGTTGCTAAAGGATAAAACTGCCCTGCGCAGGCTCCAGCCCAAGGCCGCCAGCACGGCCACGCCGGCAGCAAACAACCCCACCAGCACCCAGCGCGCCGTGGAAAGCAGCGGGTCGGGGATTTGGCCCACCCCCACCACCTGGGTAAGAAACCAGTACCCAATCGAAAATGCGGACACGCCAATTACCAGCACAAACAAAAAACTGCAACCAATGCGTTGAAAGATATTCCGACGCATTTTGTGCCAGTGGCGCACATTGGGCGGGTATGCCGGTGGCCAGGTTTCATCGGGCGGCCACCATACTGGGCGGTGACGGGGCAGATGGCGGGGCGGTCTCATCGCGCTACTCCGCCAGTTTGTAGCCCACGCCATACACCGAGAGAATATAGCGTGGATGGCGCGGGTCGGTTTCAATCTTGCGGCGCAGGTTCTTGATGTGGGCGTCGATGGCGCGCTCGAAGGACTCGAAAGCCACTCCGTGCAGCGCATCCAGCAGTTGCGCGCGGGTGAAGATGCGCCCCGGCTGGCGTGCCAGGGCCGTCAACAACTCAAACTCGGTGGGGGTCACCTCCACCACTCGCCCCGCCACGGTCAGCTTCATGCGCGGCACGTCCAATTCCAAGTCTCCGGCGCGGATGATTTCATCGGGCACAGGCGGGGCCTCGCTGCGGCGCAGAACCGTGCGCACGCGCGCCACCAGTTCCTTGGGGCTGAACGGCTTGGTGATGTAGTCGTCGGCGCCCAGTTCCAATCCCACCAGCTTGTCACTTTCTTCGGCCCGCGCAGTGAGCATGATGACCGGCAGGTTTGATTCTTTGCGCAGCGCGCGGGTCACATCCAGGCCGTCCATGTGGGGCAGGCCCAGGTCCAGCACCACCAAATCCGGCTTACGGGTGCGAATGGTGTCCAGAGCAGCCGGGCCGCTGGCTGCTTCTAGCACCCGAAAACCGGCGTGCTCCAGATAATCGCGTGCCAACTGCACAATCTTCGGTTCGTCATCCACCACCAGGATTGTTTTCATCGTTTCACCAGTATAGCATGAGACAAATAAACCCTAAGGGTCTTCCGAGACCCTTAGGGTTTTCTGGATGGAGCTAGTCTTTCTTCTCCGAAGCCCCCGGCTCCTCGTGCATCTTGCGGTGCCACTCTTCCACGAACGGCGGAACCGGTTGCGATCCCTCACCACCCCAATAGCGCGGACCACCCCAACCTCGCGGGCCGCCCCAATGATGCAAGCGGTGACCGACGAACCCAAAAAAGAGCATCCGCTTCACCGCGCCAAAGAACAGGAAGGCCAGCAGCAGCGGCAAGCCGAACAGCAGCAAGCCCATGCCCGAAATCCAATGATGCGCATACGGAACTGCCGCGGGCAATTGCGCCGGGTCGATGTTTTGCGCCACCCCGCGGGCCATACCCATGTTGAAGCCCAACACCCCCACCGCAACAATACCGGCGATCAGCAGCAGCGTCACGCCCAGGCCAAACCAAACTTTCGGAACCATACCATCTCCTTCTTCCTCGTGAACGCGAGGATTTGTTTTTTGCAAGTATCCACTCAGAGGGCGGGGAAAGTCCCCGAGATTGAGGTGTATGTGAGGTGCTTCGCACCCCACATACACCTCAATCTCGGGCTTCTTCTACCTCTGTCTGAATAGTTACTTCAAAGGAGATGATATCTTCCAATTGTGTAGCAAATGTGAACACAAGCGGGAGAGAATGCGGAGACTTGCTGTCATTAAGAAGATCCTAAGGGTTTCGGAAAACCCTTAGGATCTTTTGTTCATCCTGCCCAACCCAAAAATCACGAACGCCGCGAAGGTGATCCCCGCCAGCACGCGAAACAGCCCCGGCGGGCCAAGCGCATCGTACATCCAGCCGCTGACCGCCGACCCCGCCACCCCCGCCAGGGCGGTCGTCGAGATGAACAGGCCTTGCGATGTAGCCTTGAACTCCTGCGGGGCTGCTTCGTACGCATAAGCAATAGCGGCGTTATAGAACATCACATACGAAACACCGTTCAAAACATTCACGGCAATAGCCCATTCGGGGGCCGGAATGATCGAGTACAAAAACAGGCGCAAGGTGTAACCCAGCAGCGAAAACCACAACATGCGCGCGCTGCCCAACTTGCGCATGATCCAGCCGCTGAAAAACATGAATGGAATTTCAAAGAAAGCCGCGGCAGCGGCGACCAGCCCCACCAGGCTGTCGGTGGCCCCCATCGACTTGAGCGAGACGCTGAGAAAACCATACATCCCGGTGTTCGCCATCCACAGGATGAACACGGTAACCATGAACAGCACCCAGGCCGGGTTGCGCAGCATGCCGCCCAGCGCCGCCCGCTGACCGCCCGCCGCCCTCAAGGCCACCGGCAGCGCAGGCAGCCGCAGCACAATCAAGATAAAGACGGCGTTCATCAGAGCGTACAGCACAAACATCCTGTCCAGGCCAATCAAAGGGAAGATAAACCCCACCGTAGCGCTGGAGGCAATGTATCCAAATGTGCCCCCCAGGCGGAAGCGCCCGTATTCGGCGCGGTTATCGCCCAGCAAAGTCAGCACGCTGCTGTCCATCAGCGTCATCAAGGCCACGCTGAACACCGCGTAGATGCAGCCCAGCACCAAAAAACTGCCAAACGTGCGCCAAACCGGCATGAGCAACCCGGTAATCGACACCCCCGCCGCCGCAATGGCCAACAGGCCGCGCGCGTTGCCGGTGCGATCGCTCAAATAGCCCCACAAAGGTGAAACAGTGAAAGAAACCAGCCCGCTAATCATGGCGATCAAGCCGATTTGCGTCCCGCTCATGCCCGCGTTCTGCAAGAATACGTTGTAATAAACCCAATAGACCCCCACCGCTGCATAGAAGAAGAAGTACAGAGCGGGGACATAGCGCAGGCCTTTGGCGCGAGACTCCGGTGAAAGCTGGATGGTTGCGGTGGTCATTGGCGCAATTGTATCATCAGCGGGTAAAATAGAGACATGAGAACCAAACCCCGCTCCGCGCTGCGCTACCTCCCGGCTGGATTGGCCGGCCTGGCCCTGCTGGTCTTGCTGCTGGGACGGGCGCTGCCCAAAGCCCTCGCGCCTACGCCCACCCCGCAACCCACCGCCACAGCCACTTTGACCGCCACCGCTACCCCGACGCATACCCCCACGCCGACCGCCACCCTGACGCCCACGGTCACCCCCACCGAGACTCCCTCGCCCACGCCCACCCCCTCGGAGCCGCAGGGCTGCCTGGAGCCGCCCGACGACTACACCCTGGTGACGGTCTACGGCTACACCCTCAACGCGCGCACCTACGCCATGCTCCTGCATGCCGCCGAACTCTACGGCGGGCCGCTGGACATTGCCGAGACCGCCATCACCCAGGGCAGCTACAGCCCCGGCGTGTCGGCCAGCTTTGGCACCCATGATGGCGGCGGCGCGGTGGATCTTTCGGTCATGACTCCCGGCACCTGGGCGGTAGCCTATGACGAAATCGGCCCGGTGTTGGACGCATTGCGCACCGCCGGTTTTGCCGCCTGGCTGCGTGATTTCAACGAGCTGTATGACGGCTCGCCCATTCACATCCACGCCATTGCCATCGGCGACAAGCACCTCACCGAAGCCGCCAAACGGCAGCTTTTTAACCCCGAGGAAGGTTATTTCTTCGGCATGAGCGGCCTACCCGAAGGCTACGGCGGCCCCAGTCCCGACCGTTACGGCGGGCCGGTGATCTGTGATTGGATGGTGGAGCAGGGCTGGGTCACCCGCTGAGCAAAACCAGCGCCTCGCGCGCCGCGGTGACCAACTGGTAAAGGGCAAAGCCCACCAGTGCCAGCACCGCGCCGATTTGCAGCCCGCGCACCACGCGCGGCCCCAGCCGCCCTGCCGCGCTGAACACGCCGATGAGGCCCAGCAGCAGCCCCACCATGGCGGCGTAAAAGCCGCCCACGAAGGCCAATCCCAAACCAGGGCTTTCCTGCCAGCCCTTGAGAAAAGCCGGCCCCACCACCGTTGACCAAAACAACCACGGCCCCGGGCTGATCAGATTCATCAAGGCCGCTTGCAGCAGGCCTTTGCTCGTTTCACCGGGGGCAGGCTGCGCAGCGGACGGCTGCCTGAGCGCGCGGAAGGCGCCCCAGGCAAGGTACAGCAAAAACAACCCGCCCAGCGCGCGCAGCCCGGTCACCAGGCTGTCGGGCACCTGCGAGAGGATCAGCAGCACAATGACGATCACCGGCCCGTCGCTGATCAACGGGGCGAAAGCCGCCGGCCAGGTGCGCCGCCAGCCGGTGTTCAAAGCCCTCGAGAGCAGGTACGCCTGAAAAGCCCCCGGCGACCCGGCAGCGGAAAAGCCTAATAATAACCCCTGTAACAGATTTGGCATCACTGCGGTTACCCCTCTATCCCAGCAGCAGACTCGCCCATGACCGATTGCTCGACCATGTTCAAATAGCGAGAAACTGCTGAAGTTATTAATTCGCATGTTTGTTCGTGTCCCTGGCCCACCAGCGCATTCATGGATTCCGCTAGATAGCGCAGCATGCGCAACTTTTGCTCCGGCTCATAAACTGCCGCGCTGAGAATATCCGCATCCAAAGCCTCGCCATTCCCCACAATCGCTCGGGCGGATTCATACGTTGGGGGAAGGTACTGCAACAAGTGCATCTCCGCCGCGTGGGGATCACGGCACACATACTTGGCCACAATCAAGAGCATCATCCAGAAGTAATGGATCTCGTGTTGAAGTTTATCTTCAACAGTTGGTTTTCCACCACCAGTCTTCGCGGGAAGGCTCTGGGCATCGCTGCTGCGCTGGAACAACAGCCGCAACTGGCTCGCGTCCCAGGCCAAAGGGCGGCGGTCCTGCCAATAGATATCCAGGATATGCGGCGCCACCGGGGCGTCATAGCAAACCATCAAGTAGGCCCCGCCGGGCGGCGCGTTTCGCGGTGCTTCCAGAAAAAAGAGCGGCTCCCCCACCTGCCGGGCAAAATCATAGCGTCCGGTAATCACATCCCGCAGAAAATCATCCTGCACCACCACGACCAGGTCGATATCGCTGAGCGCATCGGCGTCGCCCCTGCCCAGCGAGCCCAACACCCAGGCCGCTTGCACGCGCTCATCTTGCTTGAGCGCAGTCAACGCGCTCTCCAGGAAGTGCTCACTCTCGGCTTGATATTCCAGCAGTGTGGGAGTCAAGTGCATACCGATCTCCTGCCTTTAAACCAGTTTCTTTTTATGAATTATAGTCGAATCCTCTTGACAAGCGCCGCAAAGCGAGTATACTGCATACTAGTTTGCAATACAAACAAGTCTACGGAGCAACTATGAGCGAGCAACAAATCCAATCGGTTATCCGCAACACCCAGCGCCGCTGGTTCGACGACGGCCTGTGGGAAATCGCCTTTGGAACCGCCAACCTGTTCCTGGGGCTGTATTTCCTGCTGGTAACATGGTTGAACCTGGATGAAAACCTGGGCGCGTGGATGGCTGCCTTACAAATCGTGGTCGTGCTGGTGGTCTTCGGCGGGATGCGCTACGGCGTTCCCAAACTCAAAGAGCGCTTCACCTACCCGCGCACCGGCTATGCCTCTTTCCGCCGCCCCGAGCGTTCCGAACGCCGCCGCAAGGCCTTCTGGCGCGGCATGCTCAGCGGGGGTGTCGCCGCTGCCGTGGCCACTGTTGTCGGCCTGGCCAACGCAGTCAACCTGGCCCCCGGCGTGACCGCTCTAATCTTCGCTGGCATGTGCTTTTACCTCTCCTTCCGCATGGGAATTCAACGCTTCGCCGTTCTCGGCCTGCTCACCCTGACGACGGGTTTCATACTCACGCAGTTGCGACTGGACGTTGATTCAAGCATGGCTGTGCTGTTCATCGCCTTTGGCACGCTTTGCGCCCTGCTAGGCGTCATCGCGCTGATCACATTCCTGCGCCGCACCCGCCCCATCACCGAGGAGGAATTGTGAGCGACTCCGATCTGCGCCGCCTGACCGAAGTGGACCGCCTGATCCACGAGCCGGCTCGCCTGCTCATCGTGACCACGCTCTACATGGTGGAACAGGCCGACTTCCTCTTCGTGCTCACCAATACCGGCCTGACCAAGGGCAACCTCTCGGCGCATCTCTCCAAACTGGAAGGGGCCGGGTATTTAGACATTCATAAGACTTATCGCGGGAAGGTACCGCAAACCTTGCTGGCCCTCACCCCCGCCGGGCGGACGGCCTTCGAGGCCTACCGCAAACAACTGAAAAATTTGTATCTGTTCTCGGAAGGAGAGGAAGGTTCCTGAATTTCAGGTGTGTGTGGGTGCGAAGCACCCACACACACCTGAAATTCAGATCTTTCTCACCTCTTATCATCTACCGGAGGAACCTGCATGAACGACGACATTGCTATTATGACCGAGGGACTATCGCGCGACTTCAAAACCGTTCGCGCCCTGGACAACCTGAGTCTGGAAATCCCCCGCGGGATCGTGTTCGGCTTCCTCGGGCCGAACGGAGCCGGCAAAACCACCACCATCCGCCTGCTGCTGGGGCTACTGGAACCCAGCCAGGGCCGCGCCCAGGTGCTGGGTCTCGATACCCGCACCCAGGCCCAAAGCATCCGCGAGCAAACCGGCGCGCTCCTCGAGCACACCGGCCTGTACGAACGGCTGACTGTCGAAGACAACCTGGACTTTTACGGGCGCGTCTATCACATGGACGCCGCCCACCGCCGGGCGCGCATCCAGGAACTGCTGGAGCACCTGGGCCTCTGGGATCGGCGCAAAGAGCCGCTCGCTGGCTGGAGCCGGGGCATGAAGCAGAAAGCCGCCGTGGCGCGCGCCTTGCTGCACAGCCCGCGCCTGCTCTTCCTGGATGAGCCCACCGCCGGGCTGGACCCGGTGGCTGCCGCCGCGCTGCGCGAAGACCTGGCCCGCCTGGCTGAAACCGAGCGCGTCACGGTCTTCCTCACCACCCACAACCTGACCGACGCCGAACGCCTGTGCCGCCAGGTGGCGATCATCCGCGCGGGCAAGCTGCTGGCCCAGGGCAGCCCCGAAGAGCTGCGCAAGCGCTCCGGCGGCGAGCGCGTCGAGGTGTTCGGCAGCGGCTTCACCGCCGAGCTGGTCGCCCGCCTCAAATCTCACCCCGAGGTGCGCGAGGCCGAGTTGGTCAATGAGCACCTCCTGGTCACCGTGCAGCCCGGCGCGCAGTTCTCGGGCATCACCGCCCTGTTGGTGGGGGCTGGCGCCGCCGTCGAAGACATTCGCCGCGGCAAAACCAGTCTGGAAGACGCCTTCCTCGACCTGGTGGAAGATAAAGATTGAGGAAAATCTGGTCTTTTTTGAAGTTGCAGGAATAGACACAAACGGAGTAACCGAAATGATTCAAGACGTTCTTACTATTGTGCGCAAAGAGTTTATGGAAATCCTCCACCAGCGCGGTTCTCGCCGGGCTGGCTGGCTGAACATCGTCATCGTGGTCGGCCTGCTGGGCATCTACATGCCCATCACCAGCGGCCGCACCTGGGTCACCAACCCCATCGGCCTGGTCAGCTTTGCCTGGCTGCCGCTGTTCCTGGTCATGGGCATTGTGGCCGACGGGTTTGCCGGAGAGCGCGAGCGCCACACCCTGGAGACTCTGCTGGCTTCGCGCCTGAGCGACAGCGCCATCCTGGCGGGCAAGATCACCGCCGCGGTGCTGTACGCCTGGGGCATCGCTATGGTCAGCACCTTGATCGGCGGAATCGTGGCCAACTTTGGCAGCGACAAGGCCCCCGGCTTCGTCTTCTATCCTGCCTCCTGGCTAGCCATCATGGCCTCCTTCAGCCTGTTGTTGGCCATCCTGGTTGCCACCCTGGGCACGCTGGTCTCGCTCCGCGCGGGCACCGTCCGCCAGGCCTACCAGCAGTTGAGCATTGGCTTCATGGTACTGTGGTTCGGCTTCTTCATCGGTGTCCAATTGCTACCCGATACAACCAAGCTCTGGCTATCCTCCAGGCTCGAGACGCTCAACCTGGTGGTTGTGGGCATCGGCGTGTTCGCCGCACTGGTCATTGCCGACCTCGCCTTGATCGCCGCCGCCCGCCTGCGCTTCCAAAGAGCCAAATTGATTTTAGATTGATTATTTCGCAAAATAACACACAGCGGGCGCTTCGCGCCCGCTGTGTGTTATTTTGCGAAAATTTCTATCCCAACAACTCTTCCAAGATCTTCTTCGCCAGGGCCGCGTCGGCCTTCCCGCGCATCTTGCGCATCACCTGGCCCACGAACCAGCCCATCAGCGTCTCTTTCCCGCCGCGGAAACTCTCCACTTCCTTGGGGTTCTCCGCCAGCACCTCCTGGCAGGCCGCGCGGATAGCGGCGTCGTCGCTGACCTTGGCCAGCCCTTCGGCCTGCACGATGGCCGCCGGGGATTGCCCGCTCTCTTCCACCTTCACCAGCAGGGCCTTGCCCGTCGAGTTGTTGATCGTGCCCGCATCCACCAGCTTGAGGATCTCCGCCAGGAACGCCGGGCTGAGCTTCATCTGGTCGGGAGCCAGCCCGCGCTCGTTGATCATGCGCAGCACGTCGTTCATCAGCCAGTTGGAGACCTTCTTGGGGTCGCCGCCATAGGCCTTGACCGCATTCTCGTAGTAATCGGACAGCTTCCGCTCGGCAGTCAAAATCTCGGCGTCATACTCCGGCAGACCGTACTGCTCGATGAAGCGCGCGCGCCGCTCGAGGGGCAGCTCGGGGAAATCGGCCAGGATGGCCGCCTTCCATTCATCGGTCAGATACACAGGCAACAAATCCGGCTCGCGGAAGTAGCGGTAGTCGGCCTCGGTTTCTTTAGAGCGCATCTTGCGCAGCACGCCGGTGTCCTCGTCCCAATCCAGCGTCCAGGCTTCCACGCGCCGCCCCGCCTCCACCTCGCGGATCTGGCGCTCCACCTCGCTGTTGATGGCGTTGCGCACCGCATCGATCGAGTTGACGTTCTTGATCTCCGTCTTCGGGTTGAGGTAGTCTGCGCCCTTAGGCCGGATGGACACGTTGGCGTCGCAGCGCAGGTGGGCCTTTTCCATATCGGCTTCCGAGACGCCCAGCCAGCGCAGCAGTTGGCGCAGGCGAATCAGGTACTGGGCAGCCTCGTCGGCGCTGCGCAGGTCCGGCCCGGTGACCATTTCCACCAGCGGCACGCCGCAGCGGTTGAAGTCGATCAGGCGCTGGTTGCGCTCGTTCCTGGTCTTGCCCGCGTCTTCCTCGAGGTGCAGTTTCCAAATGCCCACCCGGCGGGTATAGCCTTGCGGCATGGGCACATCCAAATAGCCCCCGTGGGCCAGGGCCATGTCGTACTGCGAAATCTGGTAGCCCTTGGGCAGGTCGGGGTAGAAGTAATTCTTGCGGTCAAAGAACGAGACCGGTCGCAGTTCGGCGTGCATGGCGTGGGCCAGCAAAGCGCCTTTCTCCACCACCTTCTCGTTCAGCACCGGCAGCACGCCGGGCAACCCGGTGCACACCGGGCAAACGTTGGTGTTGGGCGGGTCGAACCACGAATCCGCCTTGCAGGAGCAAAAAATCTTAGTGGTAGTGTTAAGCTGGATGTGGGTCTCCAGCCCGATCACGGCTTCATATTCGGTCATCGGTAGGCCCTCTCATCGTTTGAGTACCTGGATTATACCCCGTACGGCACTATAATAAACAGAGCGAGGCGAAACAAATGAATCCCAAAACACTACTCATTCTCTGTATCATTGTCACCCTACTCACCGGATGCCGCGGAAATCTCCCATCTCAGCCACCGCCTTCACCCGAACCGCAGTCCGCCACTTCAACCCCCTACGCCTCGATGACGCCTTCACCTACGGCAAGCTCTACTCCAACAGCCGCCCCTCCGACACCCACCCCTTACCCACCCGAAACCAAGCTAGTTAGCAACTGCCTCGAGATTCTGCCCGCGCTGTCCGAAGGAGCGAAAGTTTCCGGTAATATCGTGCTGGGCAGCCAGTCAAAAGATAATCCGGGAGTATTTTTCAAGAACATCGCTACGGGAGATATGGTTCAGGTTGTTGGTAAGGATGAGCATTATGGATCAATTGTTATTGCGTCAAACCGAAAATTAATGGCATTCATGAACTTCGGAGAATCTTGGGGGGCTGTGAAGAACCTCGTTCTTATGAATGGAAATGGCGAACGGGTGAAGGTGCTCCCCTGGAACGAGTCCTGGTTTAATCTCCAGGCAATAACTGATGAAAAACGTCTCTTGATAACCTACAATCGGGGTCAGGCAGAAGATTATCCAAAGGCTCTGGTTGTTGTAGACCCTTTTACCAATCAGCAAACCATGATCGATCCTGTTTTTCCTGATTACATAAAAGATGCGTATATACCTTATTGGGATGGTTGGTATGGGGTGATCTATGATCCTACCGCATCCTATGCCATCTACCCCATGACGATGCAGGAGGGCGGCGGTGAATTCTATACATTTGCCTTATGGGACGTTCTCAACAAGCAGGTAGTTGGCAGTTTTGAGGAAATATTCTGGGATGCTGTTTTTTCCAGCAGAGCAGCCCCAATGCTGAGATGGTCATCGGACGGTTCGATGTTCGGATTACCGGCGAATTCTGCCGCTGGTGAACTCGGCGAGTTTGATCTCTACAAAGTTCGCACCGATGGACAGGCAGAACGGCTCACGTATCTCTCTTCCATCGCCTATATGCGAGGACTAACATTTAGCTGGTCGCCAGATGATCAGAAAATCGCCATGCTTCTAGACTTACGCCCTGATTTGCTTGATTTGAGAGAAAACCATTTGGCAGTGCTCAATACGCAAAGCGGGGTGGTAACCGATTATTGCGTTACTACCGGGTTCTCTTATGAATATGCGCCAATCTGGTCACCAGATGGCAACCAGTTACTGCTCTATGATATTTACGCTGAGAAAAATCTATTGGATGAGAATGACTCTGATCTACAAAGCCGAGTAGTATTGGTAGATATTGTTCAAGGATTCGCTACGGTCATCGCTGAGGACATGATCCCCATGGGGTGGTTGGTAAGCACCAATTAATTGGTAGGCGGGATATCCCTACCCCGCATCTGCTCCAGTCTTGTAGGTTGGATTGAGGGGGGACTTGACATAACCATAAGGAATCCATCCAACTGAATCGCCCCATTTACCGCCCGAAATCCTACATCTTGCCATAGGATGTCGGATTTCGCTTAGAGCGCTGAAGGCGAGAGGTCGGTCCTACCGCTCAATCCGACCTATGAATTTCTTTTCTCTCTTTCTTCTCTCCGCGTTCCTCTGCGCCCTCTGCGTCTTTGCGGTTCCTCCTCTCCGCGGTTTCTCCCCCCCTCACTTCACCCGGATAAACCCCAAATAAATCGCTCCCGTCGAAGGCGTCACGCCAGGATACCACCCCTCGCCGGGCAGTTGCCAGCCGCAGATTTCAAACACCAGCCAATCCTCGGCTCCATCCAATACATCCGCTAACCCCGGGTTATCCGCCTCCGCCGCTGCCAGGGCCTCGTCGAAGGGCTGCTGGAAGTACGCCTCCAACCGGGCGGGCGGCACGCGCACCAGCGCCGCCAGTTCCAGGTCGTCTCGCGCCGCCTGCTCGCCCTGCAATTGCACCGGCGACCTCGCCAGCGCATCCATGTTGCGCCGAATGCGCTCCAGCGAGAAGAAGGCCATGTTCAACCCCGTGCCCTCCACCGCGCCGCGCAGCGCCTCGCCCTCCCCGCCCAGCCCCGAGTGGATGGTCAACAGGGTGACCTCCCCGCCGCGGTGCGTGCTCAGGCAGGCTCGCCCCGTGCCGTACGAACAACTCGAAGACACGATGAAGATAGATTTTATCTCCCGCCCGCCGCTTACCTCCGCGGGCGCCTGAATCACCAGCCGGACCTTACCGCTCTCTACTGCGTCTTGCAGCCAGTCAAAAACCCCCTCGCGCGGCTCCGCGGGCGCGCCGGTCGGCAGCGGAGTCGGCGTGGGCGCTGGGACAGTGGCGGTGGGCGCATCCGGCTGAAAGGGCGTCGCCCGCCGGACAGGCTCCGGCGCGGCGGCAATGGCAGCCGGCGGCGGCACGGGCCGCCAGATCATCCAGGCCGTCCAGATGATGCCCATCACCCCGGCGGCAAACAGGATCGCTCCTGCCGTCACCGCCAGGCGGTACCACCGCCCGCTCATGCGCAGCTATCTCCGCCGCGCGGCAACCAGCAGCGCCAGCCCGGCAGCCACAGCCAGCACCGAGGCCACCGGCAGCAGGTTGCCCGGCCCGCCCGCGCTGGGGCGCACAAACACCGTCGGTTGGGTGTCTGGGGCCGGGGTCGCGCTGGGCTGCACGGTCGCAGCAGGCTGCTGCGGCGTCAAAGAGGGCAGCGGGGTTACGCTGGGAACCGGCGTAGCGCTGGGAACAGGCGTGTTGGTCGGGAGAGGTGTATTGGTTGCCGTGGGCGTGCGGGTGGGGGTCGCAGTGGGCGCGGGTGTCTGCTGGATTTGATACAGTTGCAGCAGTTGGTACTGCTCGCCGCACCAGAAGGTGTTGCCCCCCACCAGCGAGCAGCCCGCGCCGAGCGGCGGGGCAGGCTCGGCAGGTTCCAGGCAGAAGGCGCGCACCTCCCAGTCATTTCCGGCACACAGCAGCATCAATTGCACATTACCCGGCGCGCCAGGCGGCGAGCCGATGCCCAGATCAGCGCACACCACCCAGCCCTCCGAGGGCAGGATGGCTTGTTTCGGCGTGGCGGATTTTCCGCTGGGGACAGGCCGCAGCAGAAAAAACAGCCCGCCCAACGTCAGCAAACCGAATGCAAGGAATAGGGGCCATCTCTTCTTGATCGCTTTCATTTCAACTGCTCCTGTATGTCCGAATGAAAACACGCCAACCGGGAAAGCCCCCCTTTGCCCGGTAAATTCATTTCTTGCAAGGTTCGTGCCAGAAGTGGAAAAAAGCAGATTTTCAGGATTTGGCATTAAGCAGCACCAGCGGCGGGAGTATAATTCGGCGCGAGTTTCACTTCACTGATTCACCGGAGAACGTCAATGATCATCCAGGTAGAGCATCTTTCCAAATCCTTCGATTATTACAAAAAAGAACTGGGACTGAAAAACTCGATCAAGAACCTGTTCCACCGCGAAAAATTGACCAAAGCAGCGGTGCGCGAAATTTCTTTCGAGATTGCCGAAGGCGAAATGATCGGCTTTCTGGGGCCCAACGGCGCCGGCAAGACCACCACCCTCAAGATGCTCTCCGGAATCCTGCACCCCACCAGCGGGCAGGCCCACGTGCTGGGTTATGTGCCCTGGGAGCGCAAGAAGGCCTTCAAAATGCAGTTCGCCATCGTCATGGGGCAAAAGGCCCAACTGTGGTGGGACCTGCCCGCCAACGAATCCCTCTACCTGAACAAGTGCATCTACGAGGTGGAAGACAAAGCCTACCAGAGCACCCTGGCCGAGCTGACCGAGCTGCTGGATGTGAAGGACCTGCTCAATGTGCAGGTGCGGCGGCTTTCTCTGGGCGAGCGCATGAAAATGGAGCTGATCGCGGCCCTCATCCACCGCCCCAAGCTCATCTTCCTGGACGAGCCTACTATTGGTCTGGATATCCTCTCCCAGAAAAAGATTCGCGAGTTCCTCAAGTATTACAACCAGCAGCGGCACGCCACCATCGTCCTCACCAGCCATTACATGGCCGACGTGGAAAACCTGTGCAAGCGCGCCATTATCATCAACCAGGGCCAAATCGTCTTTGAAGGCGACCTGCACCGGGTCAACGATCTATTCGCCCAGTCCAAGATCATCAAGCTGCAACTGTCCAACACCGTCACCCACGCCGACCTGGCGGCTTTCGGCGAAGTAAGAGAGCTGACCGGCCTCAACGCCACCCTGCAGGTGCCGCGCACACAGGTCAAAGAAATCTCCAAGGCCATCCTCGACCAGCTCCCCGTGATCGATTTCAACATCGAGGACGTGCCGGTGGAAGAAGGCATTGCCCTGCTCTTCCAGCGGCGGGAGGCGGGCCATGCGCTGGCTTAAAAAATACACCCAATCCTTCTTGTTGGGTTTTGAGACCGCCCTGGAATACCGGGCCAACTTCCTGCTCTCCCTGGTCAGCGCGGCCTACCCCATCTTCATCCAGACCTTCTTGTGGACCGCCATCTACAATGCCTCCAGTGAAGGCGACCTGTACGGCTACACCTTCCGCCAGATGATCGCCTACACCTTCATGGCCGGTCTGATCACGCGCATCGTGCGCTCAGGGTTTGAGTACGAGATCATGAACGATGTGAAGAGCGGCAAGTACAGCAAGTTCATGGTCCAACCGGTGGGTTACTTTGCTTACCGCCTGGCCAGCTTCTTTGGCAACAAGCTCCCCGGGCAGTTGATGATCCTGGGCATCCTGGTCGTGCTTCTGGCCGGTCTCAGCGTGTTCTGGGGCCTCACCTTCCAGCTAGCCTCCATCCTGGCCTTCCTGGTCACCCTGCTCCTGGCAGTCATGCTCAACTTCCTCATTTTTTACTGCGTCAGCGCCATTTCGTTTTGGATCATCGAGGTAGGCTTCCTGTTTGAGGCCATCCGCATCATAACGGTACTTCTCAGCGGCGGCATTTTCCCCCTCGAGGTATTCGGCGAACGCTTTGTGCAAGTCATGAACATTTTGCCCTTCAAATATACGGTCAATTACCCCATCAACGTGCTCACCGGAAAAATCACTGGGGCCGAGTTATTCCAGGGCCTGGGCATCCAGTGCCTGTGGATCGGGCTGACCTACATCCTCGCCAATCTCCTCTGGCGGGTGGGCAACCGGCGCTATGTGGCGGTGGGAGGCTAATATGCGCAACCTGCTCCGCGAGCTCAAAAAACACTTCCTCATCTACATCCTGTTCGTCAAGAACAGTATCATGGCGCAGATGGAGTACCGCTTCAACTTCATCGGCAACCTGGCCATGGAAAGCGGTTACCTGCTGGTCAAGCTGTCCTATGTGATGGTGGTCTATCGCTCCAACGTTACCATCAACGGCCTCACCCCCGATGCCATCCTGTTGTTCATCGGCACCTTTGTGGCCCTCACAGGCGTCTATGCCGGGATGTTCATGATCAACATGTACGGCCTGCGCAACAAGATCAAGGACGGCGACCTGGACATCATCCTCACCAAGCCCGTCTCAGTGCAGTTCATGGCCACCCTGCGCCAGGTCGACTTAGGTCTCTTCAGCGTGGATGTCATCGCCGGGGCCGTCATGGTCATCATCGCCTGGAATCGCCTGGGCATTCCCGTCACGTTCCTCACGATAGGCGGTTACCTGGGCTTCATTGCATTGAGCTGCGTGGTCAGCTACTGCCTGTTCCTGCTGCCGCAAATCCTTTCGTTCTGGCTGATGAACACCAGCGCCATCGCCGAAATCACCGATTCGTTCTGGGATTTCAACAACATGCCCATGGACATCTACACCAACTGGATCAAACAGATCGGCGTCTTTGTCCTGCCCATCTTTGTCATCACCAACTTCCCGCCCATGTTCGCGCTCGGCAAAATGCCACCCGCCTACATGGCCTGGGCGCTGGTTTTGCCATTTATCTTGCTGGCCGTTGTGCGTGCGGCCTGGTCCAAGGGCCTGCGCAGCTACAGCAGCGCCAGCAGTTAATTACTTTCATAAATACGTTTAATCTGCATAGCGCAGGCCCAAATCAGCCGGCGTGATGCTGCGCTTGGAAAGCGCGGCAAAGGACAGATCCTTTCCCGGCAGCCCGTGGGCCTGGCTGTAATACTCAAACAACCCCATATAGCTGAAGCTGGAACGGGACGACCAATCCAACTGCAGGACTGCGGCGGCTTCTTGCAGCCGGGCTGTGTCGGGACCCTCAATCTCCAGGAAATCGCCGTAGGGCATCTCGTCCAACACCGCCTCCAACTCACCCCATTGGTAGGTGGTGCGGTATTTCTCATACGTCGCCGCAATGCGATAACCCAGGGCTTCCAAAATGCGCTGCGCGGCGCCGAAGTCGGCCACCTCGGTTTCAATTTCGGTGCGGATGGCTACTTCTTCGCCCGCCGCGGCGGGGCCTTTGTAGGTCAAGACGTTGCGGCTGTCCTGGCGCAGGCGCAGCACCCGCCGGTTGGAGGTCAACTCCCAGTCCGGCGTGTCGAAGCGCAGGTTGATCTCGTGCACGCGCGGGGCAACCAGCACCGCCCCGGCAGCAATCAGGCGTTTTTCCAGCGCGCCGTGGTCACGAATCATGAATTTGACTTCGATCTCTTGATCGCTGTTATTTGCCATCCCCGGCCTCCTTGCGCTTTCGCCACCACAGCGGCAGGCGCAGCATGAAAAAGAAATAGACCAGACCCACCACGGTTACAACCAGACCGAAAGGCCAGTTCACCTGCATTTCAGCCGGGCGGGTGAAGCCCAGGAAATCCACCCAGTGTAAAATTGCCGCCAGCAGCATCATCAGGAACACCGCCGGGCGGTTCCAATCGCCACGCGGGCGCAACAGTAGCAAGGCCAGCGCGCCCCATCCCAGCAGTCCCCACAACGCGCCGCCAATCGCCATTAACTGCGGCCCTGGTTGCACGCCCAGTTCAACTAGAAAATCCCATTCGCGCAAGGCAGTCGCCAGGCGTAGCCAGCCCACGCCTCCCAACACAAAACAAGGCACCGCGATCAAGGTTAACCGCCATTGGCCCATCCTGAAGAAACCGGTTTCATTCATTTGTGCGCCCTCCATGAAACTGCCGTGATACCGCACAGAACAATAGCACAGGTTTATGCTTTTTGCAACTTTTATGATGAGCACGACCCGAATTTGAGGATTGTTTGGGCGCGAAGTGCCCAAACAATCCTCAAATTCAGTATCTTCCACCAACTTTGGCGAGTACAACGTTGCAATAATCGAACCAATTTTCTAAAATGATTGACTTAATAGAATTATTGTTCTATAATAGTGACGTATCACCCATCC
>JAFGLU010000053.1 GCA_016927865.1 Anaerolineaceae bacterium | reverse complement strand
GTTTTGGTCATACCGGCAGCCATGTAGCCAGCCAGGAAAGCGGCTTCATCGGTCTGGAAGATCTGGCCCACAACGTTCGGGATGCCCGGATCATAGGCGTAGTCGATGATGGTGTATTTGAAATCGGTGTTGGCTTCAGCCGAGGCCTTGGTCGCATCGCCCAGGAGGAAACCCACGGTGACGATAAGGTCGCATTCATCTTCGATGAAGGCGTTCAGGTTGGTCTCGAAATCGGTCACAGCCTGGGATTCCAGGAACTTGGATTCCACGCCCAATTCTTTCTGAGCATCCTCAACACCCTTCCACGCAGTGGCATTGAAGGATTTGTCATCGATACCGCCGGTATCCGTTACCTGGCAAACCTTAACTTTGCCACCCGTTCCGGCTGTATTGCAGGCGCTCAAAACCAGTGAG
The DNA here is from genome assembly GCA_016927865.1 of Anaerolineaceae bacterium. Lineage (GTDB taxonomy): Bacteria > Chloroflexota > Anaerolineae > Anaerolineales > Anaerolineaceae > Anaerolinea. The sequence goes on along the minus strand of JAFGLU010000053.1, from coordinate 11,883 downwards.
AGCACCAGAATGACAGCCACAATCAAAGACAGTTTCTTCATTTTTTTCTCCTCTCCAAGAGACAAACAGTTTGGTTGATTCCCGCAGTAAAGCCAGGCTGTGGAGACCTGGCTTACCGCTAAATCAATGATTACGTCAAGTATATATCCGATCTTGAACTTGTGCAAGACCCGGTGTTATAGTGGTCTGACAATTACAATTGCTATTTCGTTACTACTCAGCCAAGGGTGGAAGAAACCTGAATTTAAGGTGTATGTGGGGTGCGAAGCACCCCACATACACCTTAAATTCAGAAACTTTCCCCGCTCTCTGAGCAATTATCCTATTTCTTTGCAACGACTGTCTTGGCTTCGCCACGGCGCACGCCCAGCATCATGGTCAGCGCTAAAGCCATGAAGATGGGGCCGATGAGCATGGTCATGCCGTAATCCCTACCGGTGAATTGAATGAGCAGGCCGTTGATGTTCGGCCCGGCGATGGCTGCCAGCGTGGAGAACAGGTAGTATAGGCCTGTGTAGGTGCCAATGCGCACGTCTTCGGTCATATCTACCACCATTGGCAGCGAGTTAACGTTGATCAAGGCCCAGGAAACGCCCGCCATCATCAAGATCGGGCTGATGGTATAGAGTGGTCCCAACGGCCCGCCACTACCCAGCGATACGATCAGGGACTCAACCGGCAGAATGAACATCAGCAGCATCAGCGAGGCCATGAGGACGATGCCGGTCATAATAGTCCGGCGGCGGCCAAAGCGCGCGCCGATGTATCCGGCGGGAATTGCAAAGAGGACAAAGAGGACGGAAAGTTGGCCCAAAAGCTGGGTGCCCTGTCCGCCCGGCAGCCCCAGGTGATTTTGAGCATAGAGGGTGAAAAAGGCTTCAATGGCGTTATATGCCACGAACCAGAAGAAGATGGCCAGGAGAATGCGCAGGGCGCTTTTATCCTTGTCCTTGACCACCGAGGTAAAGGCCTCCCACATCTCGCGTCGGTCAGCGCCGCCAGATTTTTTCTCTCCTTCAGCCGCTTTGAATCCCGCTGTGCGGTATTCGGCGGGTTCTTTGATGAAACCAAACACCAACAGCGCGGCCACCACCACCAGCACCGATCCCAACCAGAACGGGTAGCCGATATTGATATCATACAACTTGCCGCCGATGAGCGTGGCGATGATGGAGCCGATGCCGCCCATGAAGTTGATGATGCCGTTGGCCTGGGAGCGCTTGTTCGAGGGCGTGATGTCGGGCATCAGAGCCACCACCGGGGTGCGCCAGAAAGCCATGCTCAGCAGCAGGGTGCTGGTGCAGGCCACGAACAGCGGCAGCACCGCCGCCAGAGGAATCAGCCCAAAAGCCAGCGCCCCAACCGGTGCGCCGATGAGGATGAACGGCAGACGCCGCCCAATGGGGGTGCGCAGCCGGTCTGACCACGCTCCGACGGTCGGCTGGATGAAGAAGGCCGCGATGTTATCCAGCGTCATAAAGAAGCCGATCAGCGCGGGGGCCAGGTTGAACTTGTTGGCCAGGAACAGCGGAACGAAGGCGTTGTAGGTCGCCCAGATCACGCTCACGCCAAAGAAACCGAAACCGAGCAGGAAGGTTTTGCCGTAACTAAATTTCATCTTGTTCTCCTGTCAAGTCACTCAAAATACGGAATCTTTTCTTCTTTCTTTTGGCCTCATCCAGGGTCATTTCGCCGCGCAGCACTGCCAGGAAAAGCTGGTCGTCCTGGCTAAGCTCAGCCTGTTCGAGCAGGTCGGGACGCTTTTTCCATGTGCGCAGCAGGGATTGCTCCCGCCGCCAGCGTTCAATCTCGGCGTGGTTGCCGTTGAGCAGCACTTGCGGCACGCCCCAGCCGCGGAACTCCGATGGGCGGGTGTAGTGGGGGTATTCCAGCAGCCCGGTGGCGTGAGAATCGTCACGGGCGCCGTCGGGGTCGCCCAACACGTCCGGCAGCAGGCGCGCAACGGCATCAATCACTGCCAGGGCAGGCAGCTCCCCGCCGGTGAGAACGTAATCGCCTACCGAGATCTGATCGGTAACCAGATGCGCGCGGATGCGCTCGTCGATGCCTTCGTAGCGCCCGCACAGCAGGGCCAGCCGCGCCAAAGCAGCCAGTTCTTCAGCCACCTGCTGGGTGAAAACCCGCCCCTGCGGGGTCATCAGAATCACCGGGCAGGTGGGCGGCGCCCCCAGCACCCCCTCCACCGCCGCGAAGACCGGGTCAGGCTTCATCACCATGCCGCCCCCGCCGCCGTAGGGTGGTTCATCGGTGACGTGGTGCTTGTCGCTGGTCCAGGCGCGAATGTCGTGCACCTCCACCTGGAGCAGCTCGCGCGCACGGGCCCGCTGCAAGATACTGCCCTCCAGATAGGGCAGGACAAGATTGGGGAAGAGGGTGAAAACATCGAAGCGCATAAGAGTGGTTTTGGGGAAAAGCTTGATTTGATGTAACTACTCAAGCCCTGGCAGAAAAGTCCCGAATTTGTGGTGTTTGGCGGGGCTTCGCCCCACCAAACACCACAAATTCGGCCTCTTTCCCCAAAGGGCTGAACAGTAACGATTTGATTGTACCTGAGAATGAAAAAGCGCGCTTGTGTTTTCGCTACGCTTAATCTGTTGTTTGCATTGGGCTCACAAGTGTAAATATGAGGACTCCTTATTTACACTTTGGCTCGAAAGTGTAAATATAATAGCATCATGAAATCCGACCCCACCCTCTCACACATCGCCGCTGAGATCTTCGCTACTCACGGAATTGATTTTGCGACAGCGCGGCGCGCCGGCGGCTGGACCAACGCCAACTGGATCGCGGGCGGGCTGGTGCTGCGCCTCTCCACCGTGCCGGGCAGGGACGGGCTGCGGCGCGAGGCGAAGTTGGGCAGGCGGCTGCCCTCCGAGGTCGGCTACCCGTCCCTGGTGGACCTGGGCGTGCGCGAAGGTTACGAGTGGACCTTGGCCCAAGAGGTTCCTGGGCGCTGTCTGGGCGAGACGTGGCCTGAGCTGAGCTGGGATGAACGCATCATGGCTTTCGAGCAATTGTGGGAGATAGCCCAGGCTGTGCATCGCTCACCGCCCGCCGCACTGCAATTGGCGCGCGAGCGGGCCTGGTTCAACTCTACCGACCCCGCCGAAGCCGAGGCCGGGATCAGCCGGGTGACGGCGCAGAGGTTGTTCACCTACCGGCAGGCCGGCGCGCTGCGCGCAATTTTGTCTCGTTTCTGGCAGGCGCTTCCCGGCGCGGGTCATGTGCTCAATCACGGGGATTTGACCCTGGATAACGCCATCTGGCATGAAGGCAGGGTGGTGTCGCTACTGGATTTCGAGTACGCAGTGCGTGCCCCGGTTGAGTTGGATCTCAATACCATGCTGAAAGTCGCTCGCCAACCGCATTCGGACATTTTCCCAGAACCAGGAGCGGCTGCTTTACTGCAAGCCGCTGAGCGATTGTCGGCGCCGCTGCTGGCTCGCCCCGGTGGGCAAGAACGCCTGCTGGGTTATTCTGTCTTGTTGGAGTTGTGGTTGTTGGAAGACTGGTTGGCTCACCCCGAAGGCGAAGGTCCGCTGGAAACCTGGGACCCTTACCGTAGGCTGTTGGCCCTGGGGGATGAATAGCCATACTCAGGCTGTGATATGATTAATTCGGAGGTGCCCCATGCTGCCTAGAGATACATTTGAAAATATCGTCCGCCATACCCCCCTGGTATCCATCGACCTGCTGGTGACCAACCCGCGCGGCGAGATTCTGGTGGGTTTGCGCCGCAACCGCCCTGCCCAGGACACCTGGTCTGTACCCGGCGGGCGCATCCTCAAAAACGAGACCATTGAGCAGGCTTTCCGACGGATTTCTAAGGCCGAGTTCAACCTGGAGTTAAACTTCGCGGCGGCGCAATTTCGCGGGGTCTTCCAGCACCGCTATGATGAGAACGTTTTTGGCGAGGGCAGTTTTGGAACCCACTACATCGTCCTGGCCTTCGATTTTCACCTGGACGTAGACATGGTTTTCTCGCCGGTAGACTTGCAGCACCGCGAATTCCAGTGGATGGCGACAGCAGATTTACTGACCGATCCTGCTGTCCACCCCTACGTCCGCTTCTACTTCCTCCCAGAGAATATCGACCGGCGCGGAGAAATCTTCCCGTAAGGCCAACTATCCGGTAATTCCGAGCACCACGGCCTCCATCCTCTCCCGATTGCGCTCAAACTCCGCCAGCATTTTGATCTGCGTTTGCGCGCGAACCAGGTTGTGTTCTGCGTACGCCACCCGGTAGTAGGTATCGCCGTTGAGATAATCGCCGAGAAAGCGCAGGGCCTGCTCAAAGGTGATCAGCCAGGCGCCAAAGACCAGCAGGTCCCGCTCGGCGGGGGCCAGCAGCCCGCGCACCTCGCCAAGGTAGCCCAGGGCCAGTTGCTTGAAGCGCGCTAAATCGAGGGCCACCTTGTCCAACTCGGGCTCGTCCTCGGCAGCCGCCGAGGCGCCCATGCGCACCATGTCGCCGAAGTCATAGACCAGCGAGCCGGGCATGACCGTGTCCAGGTCGATGACGCACAGCCCTTGCCCGCTGACGCTGTCCAGCAAAACATTATCCAGCTTGGTGTCGTTGTGGGTGACGCGCCGGGGCAAATTGCCGCTCGCCAGGGCCTCTATGACCCGCCCGGCCTGTCCGGAACGCTCCAACAGCATCTGGACTTCACCACGTACTGCGCTCAAGCGGCCCGCCACGTCGCCCTCCACCGCCCGGCGGAAGGCTGTAAGGCGTTGGGGGGTGTGATGAAAGCCGGGGATGGTCTCGTGCAACTGCTCGCCGGGCAGGTCTTCCAGCAGGGCTTGAAAGCGACCAAAGGCCGCGGCGGCCTGGCGCACTTTTTCCAAGGGGGCTCCCTGCTGGCAAGGCTCGGCCCCCTCGATGAACGCATACATGCGCCAGAACTCGCCCCGCGAATCCACGCAAAACCAGCCGCCCGCTCTCAGCGGGATCAGGGTGAGCGTTTCGCGGGTCGGATCGCCACCAGCCGCATGGATGCGCTCGCGCAGGTGGGCCGTGACCCAGAGGATGTTTTCCATCACCTGCTGCGGCTGGCGAAAGACGCTGCGATTGATGCGTTGGAGGATGGCCCGCCCGCCCACGCAGCGCACCTGCCAGGTGTCGTTGATATACCCCTGGGTGACCGGCTCGATCTGCTGGACGGCGCCTGGCAGGGCAAAGCGGGCAGCAACCTCTGCCGCGGCGTTCACATCCGGCATTTTACAAATCGACCACGCGATGCTCGCGGCGGGCGCGCTCGGCAGCAAACACCATGCGGTGCGATTCCAGTGATTCATCCGGGCCGGAAAGAATCAGGCTTTGATCGTTCGCCGCCACTGCCGCCACAAAGCGGTCCATCAGGCCAAAATCGCCGCCGCCGTGCCCGCCCAACAGCGTGCCGTCGGTCTCGGGCACCTCAATCTCACGGACCTGGTCGCTGAGGAAGGCGCGCACCCGGATGGTGACGCCGTTGCACAGCACCTCGCCGCGCGTGCCAAAGATGCGCGTCTGGCGGTGGTCGGCCTCGTTGAAAGCCGTCATGGTGAAGGCGGCGGTCTTGGGGCCGTCGAAGAGCATGTTGACCACCTGGTGATCGACTACGTCATTGTCGCATTCGTACACACAGCGCCCATAGGGGCCATCGCGCAGGGCAGCCGTGAGCGTCTCGACCGTCGGCGCCGGAGCGACCACGTCCACGGGCCAGCCTGCCTCTCCGCGCTCCAGCCTGCCCAGGTAGATCTTGCGTGCCGAGTAGGGGCAGTGCGGTTCGTAGGCGCAGTCCAGACAGCGTTTGGCCGCTCCGGCGGCGGCGGGCTTTTGGGCGCGGGTGAAGTGAGTCAGAGCGCCAAAGGAGGACAGCGAGCGGCAGGGCGCGCCCATCACGTAGCGCAGCCAGTCCAGGTCGTGGCAGGATTTGGCCAGCAGCATGGGCGAGGATTCGGCTTCGTTGCGCCAACTGCCGCGCACGAAGGAATGGGCCTGGTGCCAGTAGCCGACCGGCTCGAGGTGCTGGATGCTGATTACTTCGCCAATGGCGCCGGAATCGAGCAGGGCTTTGAGAGCCTGGGTGTAGCGTGTGTAACGCAGCACGTGGCACACCCCAAAGAGGATGCCGTTGTCTTTGGCCGCCCGCACAATGCGCGAGCACTCGACCTCGCTGGGGGCCATCGGTTTTTCCAGTAGCATGGCATATTTCTTTTCGGCGAAGGCCACCGCCGGGTCGGCGTGCATAGAGTCCTGCGTGGCAATGATAACAGCGTCCGCCATGCGCGGGCGAGCAGCCAATTCTCGCCAATCGGTCACCACGTTCTCAGCGGGGATAGCAAACTCGTCCACCAGGCGCTGGCGGTAGAAATCGCGTGGCTCGGCCACGCCCACAATGCGCAGGCGGTGGGGGTGTTCTTTGGCAAACAGGGCGTAGGTGGTGCCGCGTCCGCCCGCGCCGACGACAATGGCAGTTACAGGTTTTGACATAGACCCTCGCTCACGAAAAATCTGTATCACGGTTTACAAAGGATTGAGTGGAAAAATCCCTGAACTTGAGGTGTATGCGGGGTGCTTCGCACCCCGCATACACCTCAAATTCAGGCTTCTTCCACCTCTGCCTGAGTAGTTGCAGGATTAGGACAATTATAGCCTTTGAAATTCCAATCGGACCTATAATAAAGATAAGTTCGTTGGGGGGTTGCGCCCCAACATACGTTACAGACTGTCATGTCATCGGTGAACTCGCCCCGGCGAGAAGCTTATCAGGAGGAAACATGTTTTTCAATATTCCGCCTGCCATGCAGGCCCGCATGCAAGAACTGGAACGCATCGATGAACGCGACCGCGTAGACGGCACCCCCCGTCAGCGACGGCTGCGCCAGATTCCGCCTCAAACCGGGCGACTCCTGGCCGTCCTGGCGGCCAACACCCCGCGCGGACACTGGGTCGAGATTGGCACCAGCGCGGGTTATTCCACGCTGTGGTTGACCCTGGCTGCGCTGAGCCGCAAAGAACAAAAGATCACTACCTTTGAGGTGCTGCCAGAGAAAGCTGCCCTGGCCCGCGAGACGTTTGAGATTGCCGAGGTTGCTGACCAGGTGAAGCTGGTAGAGGATGATGCGCGCAAGCATCTTAAATCTTTCAAGAAGATTTCTTTCTGCTTCCTGGACGCCGAAAAAGACACCTATCTTGAGTGTTACGAACTGATTGTGCCGCGGTTGGTGAGCGGCGGGATATTGGTTGCTGATAACGCGCTCAATCACCGCGAGGCCCTGGAAGACTTTCTGAAACGCTCGCAAAGCGACCCCCGTGTCGATGCGTTGATCGTACCCATTGGCAAGGGCGAAATGATCTGTCGAAAGCCTTAAAGGATTTATCCATGATCACCAACATTACTGTCTCGACGCACGCGACGGGCGAAACCATCCGCCCGTTTTGGAAGAAACTGACCACCGCCGGGCGGGCCGCCGAGGGTCTGCGCGAGGACTGGCGCAATCATTTACGCGAGGTGCAGCGCGAGATCGGCTTCGAGTACATCCGTTTCCACGGCATCTTCCACGACGACATGATGATCTACCACGAGGACAAGGAAGGCAACCCCTACTACAACTGGCAGTACTACGACTCGCTGGTCGATTTCCTCCTGGAGGTGGGTATTCGTCCCATCATGGAACTCAGCTTCACCCCCAGCCTGCTCAAATCCGGCGAAGCGACCGTCTTTTGGTGGAAAGGCAACATCACCCCGCCGAAGGATCATAGTAAATGGGCCGGCATGGTGCAGGCTATGGTGCGCCACTCCATCGACCGCTACGGGTTAGACGAGGTGTTGCACTGGTATTTCGAGGTGTGGAACGAAGCCTACTTGAAAAACCTGTTCTGGAGCGGAGACCAGGCTGATTACTTCAAGCTGTACCGTGTGACGGCTGAAGCAATCAAAGCCGTAGATGCACGCCTGCCGGTGGGCGGCCCGGCCTCCTCGGGCTTTGAGGACGGCGAGGGCCCCTGGATCAAGGATTTCCTGGCCTTTTGCGCCGCCGAGCATGTGCCGGTGGACTTTGTGTCCATCCACCCCTATCCCAACAAGTGGCCCTTCGACGGGGCCCTGGGCAAAAACATCATGGGTTACCGCGGGAAAGACAGCACTTTCGAAGACCTGTCCTGGCTGCGTAAGACCGTAGATGAATCGCCTTTTCCGAACCTGGAACTGCACCTGACCGAGTGGAATTCCTCGCCCAGTCCGCGCGATTTAGTGCATGACACGGCCTTCATGGCCCCCTTTATCGTCTATAACCATGTGCGCTGCCTGGGGCTGGTCGATTCGCTGGGCTTTTGGACCTTCACTGATGTGTTTGAAGAGGGCGGGGCCGGGGATACGCTCTTCCACGGCGGCTTTGGCATGATCAACGTGCTGGGCTTGAAGAAGGCTTCTTACTATGGCTACTGGTTCCTGGCCCAACTGGGCACGGAATGCCTGGCGCGCGGCGAGGATTACATCGTCACGCGCAAGAACGGACGCCTCCAAATCCTGATGTGGAATTACGCTTTCTACACTGAGGCTATGCAAAACGGCGACCGTTCCAAATTGAGCCTGCTCAGCCGCGACGGAATCTTCGAGGATCCCGGCGAGCGCACTTTTGAAATCCACCTGCCCGACCTGACCGGGCGCATGAAGGTGCTGGAGTACCGCTTTGATCGCGAGCACGGCTCGGCCTTCGACGCCTGGCTGCGCAACGGCGCGCTGCCCTACCCGGATGCGCGTGAACTGGCCATCCTGCAGCAGCAGGCCGTCCCCAGCAGTGCGATCAGCCTACACGAGGGCGGCGCCTTCCAGCGCACGATCAGCCTCGCCCCGCATGGGGTCATGCTGGTGGAACTGGTTCCAACCCCATAAATTTGTTACTCAAAAGACCCTAAGGGTTTTGAAAACCCTTAGGGTCTGCTCAATCAAGGCCAATGCCTGCCCTCTTCAAAAATCAAAAAGCACAACCCTCTCATAGCCGCCTGCTCCTCTGGGACTTCGACGGCACATTGGGCTACCGCGAAGGCGGCATGTGGACGGCCTCGCTGTTCGAGGTGCTCCAGCGCGAGGAGCCCGGCCTGGAGGTGGATATCGAGCAGCTGCGCCCGTACATGCAGCGCGGCCTGCCCTGGAACGAGCCTGAGCGCCCGCACCCGCACCTTTCCACCCCCGACGCGTGGTGGGCATCCGTCGAACCGCTTTTTGCCGAAGCCTACCGCGGCGTGGGTATCCCGGCCCTGCGAGCCAATGAGTTGTCTCGCCACTTTCGCGGCGTGTATACCCACCTGGAGCGCTGGCGGCTGTTCGATGACACCTTGCCCACCCTGCGTGCCCTGGCAGAGCAGGGCTGGCGGCAGGCCATTCTATCCAACCACGTTCCCGAGTTGCGCGGCATCGTGGCGCACCTGAGCCTGGATGGGCTGGTGGAGCGGATTTTCAACTCAGCCGAGACCGGCTACGAAAAACCGCATCCGCGCGCGTTTGAAATCGCCTTGCAGGCCTTTGGTCCGCTGGAGCAAGTGTGGATGATTGGGGATAACTATCAGGCCGACGTGCTGGGCGCGCAAGCGCTGGGCGTGCCGGGCATCCTGGTGCGCCACGCGCACCCGCAGGCCGAGCGCTTTGCTGAGGATTTGTCGCAAGTGATGAACCTTCTACCCAAACCCTAAGGGTCTTCCGAGACCCTTAGGGTTTTCTGGAAACACCAGGAAACCCTATGACTCTCGACTCTTTCGACAACTTCGACCACTACTGCCAACACTTCATGGATCCAGACTTCTGGACGCCGCATGTGCTGGACGTGTGCGGCCAGCACGGCTTTCTGGCGGAATCCATCCGCCCGGGGCTGGCGGGTACCTACCCCACCTTCATCGTGGCCGAGCGCTGGGTGGTCAAGTTCTTCGGGCGGCTGTTTGACGGCCAGCAGGCCCACGCCGTAGAGCAGGCCGCCGGGCGCCTGCTGCGCGGGTGGCAGACTCTACCGGTGGCCCAAATCCAGGCCGAGGGGCAGTTGCGGGATGAGTCCGGCGGCTGGCCCTGGCCTTACCTGGTCTATAACTTTCTGCCCGGCGTCAGCATCGGGGAAGTCTACGAGCAGGTTCTGCCCGAAGAGAAACTGCGCCTGGCGCGCGACATGGGCTGCGTGGTGCGCGAACTGCACAACCTGCCCCTGCCCGCCGAAGGCCCGCTGTGCCGTGATTGGGCGCCCTTCCGCGAGTTTCTAGGCCAGCAGCACGCCACCTGTGCGGCTCGCCTGGCGGAGTGGAAAGCTCTGCCGCCGCATTTGCTCGCGCAGGTGACCGGCTTCCTCCCGCCCTTGGGCGAATTGATCGACGACTCTGTGCCGCCGTGCTTTTTGCACGGCGACCTGACCCGCGACCACCTCCTGGGGCAAGTACGCGAAGGGCGCTGGATCACCAGCGGGTGGATCGACTTTGGCGACGCCCGCGCCGGAGATCCATTCTACGAGTGGGTGGCCCTGCATCTGGACTTGTTCGGCGGAGATTGCGCCCTGCTGCGCGCCTTTTTGGATGCCTACGGGCTCTCTGCGGCCCAGCGCAAAGGGTTTGCCCGCCGGGCCATGGCCTACACGCTGCTGTTTCCCTTCAACGTCACGGGGATGCACATGGAGAGGCACCCCGCGTTGGGCGAATGCGCCACGCTGGACGAGTTGGCTGAACAAATTTGGGGCACATAGAAAAGACGTGACAGGTTTTATAAACCTGTCACGTCTGATTGGATCACCTGATAAACTCGGCTTCCACTTCCAGGCGCACCATGGCGACGTGAGTTTTGCCTTGCTCGTCCAGCGGATTCGCCGCCAGGTAAGCATCCAGTACTTCCGAAAGGAACGTGTCGCGCTGCGCTTCGGGCACATGGTTCGTGTAGGGGAACCAGGTGGTGCGCAGCCAGCCTTTCAGCCCTTCGGCGCCCTCGTGCTGCATGTCCTTGGGAATCAGCTCCACCCGCCGGGGGCGAAAGCCCGCTTCCTGCAGCCATTGTTGATACTCTTCCGGGCCGTAATAGTGATGTGGCTTTTGGAAGCCGATGAAGTATTCCTGCCAGCACGGGTCTTCCATGCAGCTGTGGAAAGCCGCTTCAATGCCCAACGTGTTGCCCCGCCCGCCCATCTGGAACAGGATGCGCGCGCCGGGGTTAAGGCAGCGGCTCATTCCGCGCAGCACGGCGCAATGATCGACGATCCAGTGCAAGGTGGCATTGGAAAAGACGGCGTCGAAGCGCTCCGGCAGGTCCAGGGCCGTAGCGTTCATCGGTCGGAAGGACAGATTGGGATACTCCTCTGCCGGGAAGCGCTCTTGCGCCAGGGTCACCATGGCAGCCGAGGCGTCAATGCCCACCGCGCGGCCTTCGGGCAGACGCTCAGCCAGCACAGCGGTGATCTTGCCATCGCCGCAGCCGATATCCAGCAGGGTCTCATCGCCGCGCAGGGGCAGCTTTTCGATTAATTCCAAAGCCCACTTCGCCTGCGCCGAGGAGTTGCGGGCATAGTCTTGTGCGTTCCATTGTTGTGTTATCATCGCTATGAATTGTATCTCAGGATATAGCTTTCGTCCCTGGTGCTTTTTTCTAGCTCATTTGGAATCAGCGTGGTGAAATCCGAATTTTGGGGTGTGAGAGCGGCGAAGCCGCTCTCACACCCCAAAATTCGGTACCTACCAAGGCAAATCCCAAACAGCCTTTTTTCTTAATATTCTTTTCACCTGGGTTTAATCGACCATTCACTTTGCGGGGCTACACTAGAAAAAAAGTAACTACTCAGAGGTCGAAGAAAGTCCCCAAATTTGAGGTGCATGTGGGGTGCGAAGCACCCCACATGCACCTCAAATTTGGCCCT
>JAFGLU010000052.1 GCA_016927865.1 Anaerolineaceae bacterium | reverse complement strand
GTGAAAGCGAGACATACCGATTAATATCCTCGTTCTGGGTTGTAGCGATTATAAAGCGCCGCGCCGCCAAGATAGCGTTTGAGGTTTTCTCCGAATAAAGCCATGGCGCGCTCATCGTAGTCAAAGCTCAATCCGCTCAGATGCGGTGAAATGATCAGGTTGGGCTGCTTCCACAGCGGGCTGGTGGCTGCAAGCGGCTCTTCCTGGAAGACATCCAACGCGGCCCCTGCCAGGCGCTTTTCCTGCAGTGCTTCCAACAGAGCGGTCTCATTCACCACGCCGCCGCGGCCCACAACCACCAACCCGGCGGTGGGTTTCATGGCAGCCAGTTCCGCCGCGCCGATCAAACCGCGAGTTTCAGTGGTCAATGGGGTGGCCACTACCACGAAATCACATATTTTGATCATGGAGCGCACGGCCTGGAAGGGGTACAAGCGGGTAAAAAGCTCGCCGCGCGGGTCCCCCAATCCTTCGGGCGTATAGCCGAAGTCTTCGGGCTGCATGGCGTCGTATTTGGCGGCCAGCACGCTGACGCCAAGAGGCTGCACCAGGCGCGCCAGCTCGCGGCCAATGGACCCGTAGCCGATGATGCCCAGGGTGCTGCCGCGCAGCTCGCGGGGTGTCAGGCGTTCCCAGCGCTCGCGCGGCCACTCGGCTTTGGCTTGAAGCTGAAAAACGGTTTGCAGGTGATGTCCCAGGGCCAGGAGCAAGCCCAGGGCGTGCTCGGCAGCTTGCGGGGCGGCGGCTCCGCTCAGGTTGGTGACCATCAATCCGGGCTTTTGCAGTAGTTGGGAGTTGAGAGCAAAATCGATCCCGGCTGAGTGGAATTGCAGCCAACGCAAGTTGGGCACCAGTTCGGGGGCGGGCAGCACCCGGTCGGTGTACAGCACTTCCACCTTTGCCCAGGTTTCAGCCGGCACGTCTTCGGGGCGGCGTGCGGAATGAACGGTGAGGTTGACGCGGGACGAAATTTCGCGCAGCGGCGCGACCACTTCCTCGGGGAAGGGCAGCGTGATGAGCACTTCGACGGGAGATTGATTGGCAGCCGGACGTTCCATGGCTCCCATTATAACCCGGATGAGGGGCTGATTGTGCTACGGTTCATTGGGAATTGGCGTTTCCTACCACAGCAACTCCCAGAGAGCCTTCGCTACTTTAAGTAGATTTTGCCTGGGTCCAGCTCTTCACGCAGAATGCGCAGTTCTTCATCCGTGGGCAGTTCGGTTCGGCGCAGATTGGCGGCTACTTTGAGCGGCCAGCCGGTGTTTTCTTGGGCCTGTTCCACCGTAGCGCCGGGGTGCAGCGCTGAGAGGATCAACTCGCCAGCCTCATCTGGGGTGAGGATGCCCAAATTGGTGACCACGGCCTGGGGGCCGCCGCCGCGCACGCCGGCTTGTTTGCGCTCGCCTTGCCCGCTGAGGAACCCCGCCGAGGTGTGAAAGTCCACGCGGGCCGGAAAACGCCGCTTTTGGTGCGGGGTCATGATGTAGCAGCGATTGGCCCAGGCCGAAATTTCCATCGAGCCGCCAGAGCCGGGCAAGCGCACCTTGGGGTGCTGGTAGTCGCCGATGACGGTGGCGTTGATGTTGCCGAACTGGTCAATCTGCGCGCCACCCAGAAAACCCACATCCACGTTGCCGCGCTGCAGGTAGAGGGTGAAGATATCGTACATACTGCACACCGCGGCAGCTCCGCTGACCAGGGTGGGGTCGCCGATGGACAGGGGCAGGCGGCTGGGCCGCGCGCCAATCACCCCGGCTTCGTAAATCATGTACAGGTTGGGGGCGTGGGTGCGCCGGGCCAGGTTGCAGGCCAGGTTGGGAATGCCCACGCCCACGAACACCACGTCGCCGTCACGCAGCAGCCGCGCGGCGTTAATCGTCATCAGCTCAGAGGAAGTAAAAGTGGTTGTGTTCATAGTTGACTCAGAAATTCTCCACGAATTACACGAATGACACGAATTTGAAAGAGGAGGTTTTCATCATAAGACGACCCGTTTCCATTGGAGGCTGCTCCCTCCGAAGTTCATTAGCAACCCAACACGCATTTTGCTGGCTTTAAGGTAATTGATTACCTGGGCTTCTGCTTGAGCCGTGAGTTTGTCGAGAGCTTTCAACTCGATGATGATTTGGTCATAAGCAACCAGATCAGCGGTAAAGTTTTTTTTCAAGCCTAACACCTTTATATTGAATTGGTAGGATTTTTTGCGCTTCGAAGGGGATGTTTCTGGTGCATAGCTCCATCTCAAATGCTTCCTGATAGACCGACTCGAGAAAGCCACAGCCTAATTGCGTGTGCACTTCCATCGCCGCCCCAACCAGAGCGTATACTTCTTTGCCTAATATCAAATTCTCGTTGCGAATTACGTTGTTTGTTCCCATTTCTTTCCCAATTCGTGCTATTCGTGTAATTCGTGGAGAAAAGCTCAATACTCCCCATAGTTGACCGGCCCGCTGAGGCGCGGGGGGACCTGCAGGCGGGCCAGGGTCTCGGCGCCGAGTTTCTCCACGTAGGCGGCGCGGTCGGGCAGACCGTAGACCCACTCCTGCAAATAAGCCTGCACGCCCTCATCCGTCTCGCTGATCTCGTCCCATTGCAGGTACAACTCGTTGTCCCGATCATAGTACCCCTGCGTATAAGAGGGATGCGCGCAGTAGGGCACATGCACCACCGCATCCACAATGAACTCAGGGATCAGCGTGCGATTGGGATCCGAGCGGATGACAGCCTCGTCCACAATCTCCTCGGCGGTGAGCACCACCCGTTTGGCGGCAAAGGCAGCCTCTTTCTGCTCGCCGATGATCCCCCAAATCTGGGCGTTGCCGCGCGCATCGGCCCGCTGGACGTGCACCACAGCTACGTCCGGGTGCAGCGGCGGCACCACAATCACCTCTTTGCCCGAGTAGGGGTCGGTCACGCGGCGGTAAAGCGGGTTGGCCCGCTCCAGGTCGGGCGCGGCGGTCTGGTTCATGGGCAGGAAAGGCAGTCCCGAGGCGCCCGCCTGCAGGCGGGTAATCATGCCGAAATGCGAGTATTCTTCCCACTCGATCCGTCCCGCCTCCACCAGGCGGCGCAGCACCTTAAGCGACCCGACGCCCGGATTGCCCATGTAGGAGAAGATCACCTTCCCGGCGCATCCAGCAGCCACCATCTGATCGTAAATCAAGTCCGGCGTGGCGCGCGCCAGGATCAAATCCTTGCGCCCCTGCCGGATGATCTCGTGCCCGGCGGCGAAGGGAATCAGGTGAGTGAAACCGGCCAGGTAAATACAATCGCCATCGTGAACGTTTTGCGCGATGGCTTCAGAAAGAGAACATAATTTATTCATAGTTAAATTAGAAAATCACTTTTTCTTGGATTTGGTATCGGTCTTAGAGCTTGTATTTGAGCTCGTTTTTGAGCCTCCGCTCGTTTGCTCGCTTTGCGAAGAAAGGTTTTGTGGCGGGGGCGTAGATCGTTTGAAGGACGGCAGGCGGAACGTGGGTTTGGTAGGCTTGACGGCTTTTCGCTCACGCATACGCTTAATGATGGTGAAACGCCCTGCCGGGGCGGCAGGCTGGTTGGGCGAGCGCCAGCGCAGGTACAGGCCCAGCACCACGGTCACCAGCCCGAAGAAGAAATATCCAAAGGCCGGTTGGTCGCCCAGGTCGGAAATGACAAACAAGGCCACCAGGGCGGCGCCGACGATGGTGAAAAAGTTTCCCAGGCGATGCGTGAAGGTCATAATGGGTAAAGGTCCCGGCGGGATGGTGGAGCCATCCCGCCGGGAAAAAGTTCAACTCAGGCGCGGTGCACGAGCGTGCGAATTTGCTCGTGCATATACAGCGGCACGTAATACACGCCGCCGGAATTCTTGCCGGAGGCCCCGGAGCCTTTCCAGCCGCCAAAGGGCTGGAAGCCCGGCCACGCACCCGTGGTAGCGCCCTGCGGGCGGTTGGCGTAGGTGACGCCGGCTTCGATCTTGTCGAAGAACCATTCCACTTCTTCGTCCGAACCGTACACCCCGGCGGTTAGCCCATAAGCCACGTTGTTGGCGCGGGTCATGGCTTCGTCCATATTTTTGACTTTGGCCAGCGTGGTGATGGGTACGAACATTTCCTGCTGCCACAGGACGTGCTCGGCGGCCAGGTTGTCCACCAGGGTGGGTGTGACGAAATAGCCCTTGGCAAATTCACCCTCGGTGAGGATTTTGCCGCCCGTCAGAATGCGCCCATGCTGATGCAAATCTTCGCTGAAGTTCTGGTAATCGCGGTACGAACCGCGGTTGACCACCGGGCCCATGTTCACGCTGCGTTCGGTTGGGTCGCCGATGACCAGCTTGTTTGTCAGGGCCAAAATGCGCTCCACCAGTTCGTCGTAGACGGGTTCTTCGATGAACACGCGCGAGCACGCCGAGCATTTTTGCCCTTGCAGGCCAAAGGCCGAGCGCACAATGCCCGTTGCGGCATCTTCCAGATTGGCGTGGCGCGAAACGATGGCCGGGTTCTTACCGCCCAACTCCAGAATGGCAGGCCGCACATAGCGACCATTGGCAAAATCGCGGTAGATCTTCATGCCCACGTCGAAGGAGCCGGTGAAGGTCACGCCGTCCACTTCGGGGCTGTCGATGAGGGCCTGGCCCAGCGTGCTGCCGGGGCCGGTGACGTAGTTGAACACGCCGTCGGGAAGGCCCGCCTCGCGCATGCACTCGGCGATCAGTCGCGCCGTCCAGGGGGTGTCGGTGGCGGGTTTGGCCACCACGGTGTTGCCTGCCACCAGGGCCGCGCCGGTGGGGCCGCCCGTCAGCGCGCCGGGGAAGTTGAAGGGGCTAATCACCAGCCACACGCCGTAGGGGCGCAGGACCGAGACATTGGTAGAGACGAACCCCACCAGCGGGTCGCGGTTCATCTCGGTAACGAAACCTTTATGCTCCTCGATCGATTGGCAGGCATAGCGCAGCAGGTCGGCGGTTTCAGCCACGTCGCCGAGCGCTTCCATGCGGTTTTTGCCTACTTCCATGGCCATGATTACGCCCATCTCAAAGATGCGCCGGTCCATGATGTCGGCAGCTTTGCGCACCAAAGCGATGCGCTCCTGCCAGGGGGTGCGGCTCCAGGCCGGGAAGGCCTTGCGCGCCGCAACCATTGCGTTGTGCGCGTCCTGGGCGGTGCCTTTTTGGAACACGCCCAGCAGCACATCGGTGTTGGCCGGCGAGCGGTTCTCAAATTTTTCGGCGGCAAAATGGTCCTTGCCGTCGATGATCATGCCGTGCTCCTTGCCTAAATTAGCCTTCACCTGGGCCAGCGCTTCTTCAAAGCGGGTATGGAGCTCTTCGGGCGGGTTGAACATGGTGGAATAGGTCAGCTTGAACGGGGTATCGGCTGCCATAGAAAACAGACCTCCCTAACTGAGAAAAATAAATCGGAAAACTTGCCCCGGAACACTCCGGGCACTTAACAGTATAGCCCAGGGGCCGTGGGTTTGGCAAGTTGGGCTGCCTTGTTTTCCTCGACATCTGATATGATTCGGCATAGAAAGGAAAGATGTCATGCTTGATCTCACGCCCAATTTTCTTCCCAGTCTCGACTCTCACCGCCTGTCCGACCTTGACCTCGGTTCGCGGGGTTACGCCCCGCGCTACGACGGTTATTCGCTGGCCAATCTGCCCGCAGGAATCTTCCACTTGCTGGGCGCGGAGCCTTTGGATAACATGGCCCCGGTCCTGGACGACGCTTTACTTGGCCCGCTGGCGGGGCGCTACCGCCGTGTGGTGCTGGGCATCATCGATGGGCTGGGCCTGGAGCAGTTCCAGGCGGCCCTGGCCGATCCTGAAATTGGCCTTGCCGAAGCGCTGGGGGAAGAAGCTGTCCTGGCCCCACTGACCAGCGTCGTCCCCGCCACTACCGCCACTGCCCTCTCCACCCTTTGGACCGGCGCTTACCCCGCCGAGCACGGCGTGGTGGGTTTTGAGATGTACCTCAAAGAATACGGCGTGACTGCCAACATGATTTTGCACGCCCCAGCCACCTTTGTGGGAGATGTGGGCAGTCTGAGCAAGGCGGGCTTCCGCCCCGAGACGTTTCTTCCCATGCCCGGGGTGGGGGTCGGGCTGGCGGATCAGGGCGTGCAAACTACGGTTTTACAGTATCATGCCATTGCTCGTTCTGGGCTTTCCACCATGCTCTTCCAGGGAGCCAAAGTTGCCCCGGTGTGGAGCCTCAGCGATCTTTTCGTCACGCTGGAGGAGCGCCTTTCGGGGCGCGGAGACGGACGCGAGTACCTTTACTTCTACTGGAGTGTGCTGGACGACCTGATGCATCGCTACAACCCAGGCGATGAGCGCGTGCGATTGGAGTTGAGTATGTTGGCGCGCCACCTGGGGCATTTTCTGGCCCAGGCGCGCAGACAGGGGCAGGGTGACACGCTCTTCTTGCTCACCGCCGACCACGGGCACGTCTCGACCCCGTTGCGCTCGGTGTGTGACCTGCGCGAGCAGCCCGAATTGCTGGATTGCCTCTCTATGCTGCCCGCCGGGGAGAGCCGTTTGGCTTTTGCTTTCCTGCGCCCCGGGCGCGAGCAGCGCTTCCTGAAGGGCATAGAGCAGGCCTGGCCCGGCAAGTTGCGCGCTTACCCGAGCGAGCAGGCCCTGACGGCAGGGCTATTCGGCCCGCGCGACATGCATCCCCGCCTGCCCGACCGGGTGGGGGATGTGATCCTGGCGGCGCAGGGAGATACCTCGCTGTGGTGGGCCAACAAGACGAATGTGATGCTTGGCAGGCACGGCGGCCTCACCCGCACCGAAATGCTTGTGCCGTTGGTGAGCACGGTTATTTGAGATAAATCCCGATTTACCACGAACGGTTGTAAATGGCGGGCTTCGCCCACCTTAAAAAAGCAATTGGGAGTTTTGTCGCACTTTGTGCGACAAAACTCCCTTATACTCTTTTTTCTTGGGTGCCCGAAGGGTATTTGTAGGTTGGATTGAGGGCAGTCTACTAGCGAGGAATAGGGCATCGGGGTTATTAGCATTCTATAACTGCCCGAAATCCAACATCTTTTGGAGATGTCGGATTTCGCTTGTGTGCCTGTGCGAAAAAGCCACGGGATTATCCGCTAAATCCGACCTATGAATTTGTAACAATTAAAATCCGATTTATTTGGCCCAACCCAACGGCCCGTTGGATTGGATTAGCGATTTCAATGCGGAATAGGGCGCCAGCACGCTCTGCTCGCCGGTGGCATTGTCCAATCCCAACTGGAAGTTGCTGAAGGTAAACTCGATCCCGCCGGGGGTTAGATTCCAATGGGCGAAGTTCTCGGCAATCGGGGCCAGCCCTTCGGCGGTGTTCAACGCCTCATGGAAGCGGGTTTTCAGGTCGGCAGTGCAGTATTCCGACAGGAAGGTCAGGTAATCGGCTTTCTCGCTGAATAGGTCCGCCAGGGCCAGCGGGCGATTGTTCTTTAAGTCGTAATTGATGGGGATGTTCACTTCACCGGGGCGCTGTGATCCTTCGATGAAGCTCAATTTGTGCAAATACATGCTGAACAGGCCCTGCTGGTTAAAAACCACGGCGTAATCCATCTGGAACATGCTGCCGGTGCCTTCTTCCGCCGATTCGGCCGCCACGGCGGCATCGATGCGGAAGGTTTGCAGCTCATCCTGCACGATTTTTTCGATAGCGGCGTTGAAGTTCACCGCGGCGGCCTGGTTTTGGATAGCTGGGTAAGCCGCGGAGAGGATGTAGCGGTCGTCATCATTGCTGTCGTCTAGATGAATGACTAGCCAGGTGGCAGAGGCCGGGGCGTCAGCCGGCGCAGAGGAAGACACCTCGGGCGCGCCCGCCAGGGGCTTTTCCTGCTTTCCAAAAGCCTTGAACGCCACAATTCCCCAACCCACAATCAGGATGGCTGCGGCAGCCAACAAGATGAGCTTGATATTTTTCATGGCAATTTCTCACGAGACGAAAATCGTAACCCTGGAATGAACATGGGCGTCCGGCGGCAGTAATCTGCATAGGCCTCGCCAAATTCGTGCAGTAATTTGCGCTCCTCAAAGAGCGTGCCAACCAGCAAATAGATCGATGCGCCTATCATCAACCCCAGTGTGTTCCAGCTAACAACCGGCATAAGCCACACAAGGATCATGGAAAAAGAGTAAAGCGGGTGGCGAACGTATTGGTAGAAGCCCTGCATAACCATCTTTCTTGGTTCCGAGGGCGCGGTGAGCGGCTGAGGCTTGAAAACCTGGCTTAAGCCGAGAAAATCAAGAGCACCCGTTTGTTGAACTCCCCGGATTAACCCCCAGGTCGCCAAGGCTTGAATGGCCAGTGTCAGCAGCAACCAGGGCATGGGAATGGAATACAGGGGCGCATCGGGAAGCCAATAAGCCAGCGCCAGGACTGCCAACCCCAGAATTCCGGCTTGTAGGACGAAGAACAATCGATATCCGCGCTGCGCGGCAGCGCCGAAATGACGTTCTACACCGCGCTTTACCCAATGGGATGCAAGCAGGGAGTGAATTACGCCGTACACGGCCATGCTTGCCAAACTTCCCCAAAAACCGCCTGGAATGTTCACACTCAGGTAGTTAGCCATTCGCGGGTTCTCCTGGGATTAATTATACTGAAAAGTGTACCGGGCGCCCCATAAATTCAGCTTGTCTATTCAAGCAAGCCTCGTCTGTGTTTTTGTAGGGGAAACAGGGATTGCACAAGGCATCGCCATCCACCGTTACCCCCTGTACCAGGGTAAAAGCAACATCCCTGCGGCGCATGTGCGCTGCAGGGATGTTGGATCAGTCCAAACGAAATTAGATGACTTCGTATGGCGTGGGAACCACTGCCAATTCACTCTTGCCCGTCAGGCGGCGGAAGGTCAGCGCCCAGGCGGTGCCCAGATAAGACTGGACGATGCCACCCAAAATCAGGGCCACCGGCGCATACAGGCAGACCAGCACGATGGTGGCGGTCAGGCCGGTGCGCATTGCCCCTTCGTTCTGTATAATGACGCTTCCGATCAAAGGGATGACTGTGAAGATGAAGGGCAGGGCGATAAATAGCTGTGCTATGACCCCCCCTATCCCCAACACCAGGCCCATGATGAGCATCTCACCAATGTGGGCGCGGAACACTTCCCAACCTCGCTTGAGCCCGTCCATCACGCCCAGGTCCTCGCCGACAATGGCCACTACGGCCTGTTCAACCACAATGCCGACCATCCAGGAGATGGGCACGAGCAGGCAGAACACTGGCAGTAGGCAGATCATCGCGAGTCCGGCGGTAATGATGACTGGGAAAATCAGCACCAGCATCAGTGCTAACCACATCACGAAGATGAGGATTGCTAAGAGAATTACCCGCCAGAAATAGGGCGAGCTGGCGGCGAATAATTCGCCAAAGCTCAGGCTGGTTTTGCCTTCATCAACTTGCCACGCGCCGCGGGCCAGGCCGATGCGCCCGAAGGTGCTGAGGACGATCATGACCAGCACCAGCAGAACCACGGCCATGATAATTACGCCGATCACCCACCAGTTCTGGGAAACCCAGTTTTCAACCTGGTTGGCAAACTGCTCGAACTGAGGGAAGGTCTCGTTGCCGCCGGAATAACCAGAACCGCCGCCTCCACCCCCGCCGCCGCCTCCACCCGTGCCCAGGCTGGCCAGGATACCAAAGATCCACAGCACTTTGTGCTTCCAGATGATTTTCCAGGCTTTGCTTAACACTTCACCGTATTGCATATCCAACCTCCATGAATGTTCCACAACACATTGTCTTGGTTGCGGTTGTCAATCTATCCATTAAGGTATACGCTATTCCCATTCAATGGTTGCAGGGGGTTTGCTGGTGATGTCGTAGACGACGCGGTTGATGCCTTTGACCTCGTTGACAATGCGGTTAGCCACCTTGCCCAACAGCTCGTGCGGCAAGCGGGCCCAGTCGGCGGTCATAAAGTCCTCGGTGGTCACGGCGCGCAGGGCCACGGCTTCCTGGTAGGTGCGCTCGTCGCCCATCACGCCCACCGAGCGGACCGGTAGCAGCACCGCGAAGGCCTGCGAAATGCGCCCGGGCACGTCTTCAAGGCCGCGGTTGAGCAGCCCCGCGGCAGCCAGCTCGCCGGTGAAGATGGCATCCGCCTGGCGCAAGCGCTCCAGGCGCTCCCAGGTGATCTCGCCCAGGCAGCGTACTGCCAGCCCCGGCCCGGGGAAGGGTTGCCGCCAGACCAATTCGGGGGGCAGGCCCAGGGCCTCGCCCACCATACGCACTTCGTCTTTGAATAAATAACGCAGCGGCTCGACCAGCTTGAACTTCATATCGGGGGGCAGGCCGCCTACGTTGTGGTGGCTTTTGATGCGCTGAGCCTGGCTGCGGTCGGGGCCCGAGGATTCAACCACGTCGGGGTAGATGGTGCCCTGGACGAGGAAGGGCGGGTGCTGCAAGCGGCGCGCTTCTACTTCAAAGGTGCGGATGAAGGTCTCGCCGATGATCTTGCGCTTCTGCTCGGGGTCGGTCACGCCTTCCAGCTTGTCGAGGAATTCTTCCACGCCGTTGACCACGTTGAGCTGTACGCCCAGGTTTTTGCGGAAGGCCGTTTCCACCTGCTCGCGCTCATCCAGGCGCAGCATGCCCGTGTCTACAAAGACCGCCGAAAGCTGGTCGCCCACGGCGCGATGCACCAGGGCGGTGGCCACGCTGGAATCGACGCCGCCGGAAACCGCTGAGAGCACGCGCGCCTCGCCCACCTGCTGGCGGATTTGGTCCACGGCTTGTTGGATGATCGACTCGGGAGTCCAATCCTGGGCGGCCTGGCAGACCTCGACCACAAAGCGGCGCAGGAACTCTTTGCCGCCGGGGGTGTGGTGCACTTCGGGGTGAAACTGCACGCCAATGCGCCGCCCGCTCTCGTCGCCGATGGCGGCAAAGGGGCTGTTCTCGCTGACGGCAAAGGCGCTGAAGCCGGGGGGCATGCTTTCAATGCGGTCGCCGTGCGACATCCACACCGGCTGGCTGCCCTCGGGCAGCAGGCGGTTGGGCGCCACGGTGCGAATGTTGGCAGGGCCGTATTCGCGCTGGGGAGCTGAGGCGACCTTGCCGCCCAGCGCCTGGGTGAGCAGTTGCATGCCGTAGCAGATGCCCAGTACGGGCACGCCCATTTCCAGGACGTACTCGGGCAGGGTTGGCGCGCCGGGGGCGTAGACCGAGAAGTGGCTGCCGGAGAGGATAATGCCTTTGGGCTTCACAGCCAGCGCGCGCTCGGCGGGAGTGTTCCAGGGTAATAATTCGCTGTAAACATGCATCTCGCGCACCCGCCGGGCGATGAGCTGGGTGTACTGCGAGCCAAAATCGAGGATGAGGATCGAGTCGCTCATGGCGCGGCGGCTAGTCGGCGAAGTGAATGCCGGTCTCATCCATGCGGTTGATGATGGCCAGCGAGTGGACGGTGAGATTGAGAGCCTCCAGGGCTTCGCGCCCGCCTTCAAAGCTCTTCTCGATGAGCGTGCCCACGCCCACCACCTCAGAGCCGGCGGCCTGCGCCAGGCGGATGAGGCCCAGGATAGTCGCGCCGGAAGCCAGGAAGTCGTCAATGATGAGCACCTTTTCGCCGCGCGCCAGGTATTCGGGCGAAACGATCAGCTCCACCATGCGGCCCTTGGTGTGCGAAGGCGCCACGGTCAGATAGACCGTGTCAGGCATGGTCACCGGCTTGCTCTTGCGGGCATAAACTACCGGCAAACCCATGTGCCGGGCGGTCATCAAGGCCGGGGCAATGCCGGAAATTTCGGCGGTGAGGATGCGCGTGGCGCCCACATTGGCGAACAAGCGGGCAAATTCCATGCCGCAGGCGTCCATCATGGCCGGGTCCACCTGGTGATTGATGAAGCCATCCACTTTGAGGATGCCGTTGCCCAGGTACTTGCCGTCGCGCAGAATGAGTTGTTTGAGTGCGTCCATAGATTTTAGGGTCTCCTATAAAAGATTAAGAAGGTGGAGAAAGTTCCCGAAATTGAGGTATTTGCGGGTACGAAGTACCCGCAAATACCTCAATTTCGGACTTCTTCCACCTCTGGCTGAGTAGTTACAATGAGAGGCTTGGATGGAGTGTCGGATTGTAAAGGCGGGGAAATGCCCGAAAAATATATTATACTCGCTCAGGGAGCGAGAGAGCCGCGAATTGCGAGGCGGTTGTAAGGTGATTCGACTGGATTCTTCTTTATCATGGGGGTTAGGGAATTGACCGGTCGATAGGAGTGTTATGCGCGTTTTAACGTTCTCTCAAATTATCCGCCCCCTGCTGGCATTCATCCTGGCCTTGATCCTTGCCTTTCAGCAGCCGGTTTTATCGGTACAAGCAGGGACCTTGCCGGAATGCGGAGATGATTATTGCACCTTCCTGCCGTTGATTATGCGCGCCGCGCCGGTAGACCTGACCGTTGCGGGCATGGAAGTGACCCAGGCCATCCAAACCACCAGCAATTCCGTGCCCCTGGTGGCGGGGCGCAAGACGGTGGTGCGCATCTTTGCCAAGGCGATCATAGATTCGGGTGCGCCTTCAACGATTTCGAAGATTAAGCTCAGCGCCACGCGCAATGGGGTGGCGCTGGCTGGCGCGTTTGAAACCAGCCTGCCAGCCGTTTCCACCAACCCCGTGCGCAGCACCTACGGCAGCACCGTCAACGTGTATCTTCCCGATGCGTGGACCTCTGGGACGATCATCCTCACTGCCACCGTCGATTCCGCCGGGCAGGTCGCTGAGACGGTGGAGAATAACAACGCCTACTCGCTGACCCTGACTTTTAACCCCGTACCAAACTTGAAAGTCATGATTGTACCTGTGCAATACAAGCATACGCCTACAGGGGTGACTTATCCAGCGCCAACGGTAGATACGATCAGCACCAAAATCAAGAATATGTATCCTGTGGCGAACGTAGAAATTCTTTGGCACGCCTCGTCCTACTATGAGGGAGATTTGCGTCAGATTGAACATTTTGAGGACTTGCTATACAAGATCCGTTCATTGAAAATGTCTGAAGGTCAGCCCAGCAGTGTGGCTTACTACGCCCTGGTGCCTGCGGATTGGTTCAGCAGTGGGGTGGTTGGAATTGGTTTTATCAGTTATCGCGCAGCGGTTGGCTTGAATTATTGGGATGCGACCGGCACAGCCGCCCACGAGATTGGACATAACTTTGGTTTATACCATGCGCCGTGTGGTGGCCCATCCAGCACGGATCCATATTATCCATACGCGGGCGGGATCATTGGCCAGTACGGCGTGAATGTGTATACCAACCAACTCATGTCGAGCACACTCCCCGACTTGATGTCTTACTGCGACAACGAGTGGATCTCCGATTATCACTATGTCAAGCTCTACAACGACCAGCGGTTATCCGCCGATGTTGTTCCCGAAACCACCGGCGACATGCTCATGCTGCGCGCCTCCCTCGACAGCACCGGGCAAGCCTCCTTCTCGCCCACCTACCAACTGGACGGCATCATCGACGCTCTGGCGGAAAGCTCACCCTACTTCGTCCGCTTGCTGGCTGCGGACGGGCGCCTGCTCTCCGAGCAGCCCGTGCAGCTCTATGAGGTTGCCGACCTGCCCGAGCCGGTCTATCATTTGATGACTCGCGTGGCACTGCCCGCCGAGAGCCCTGCCTGGGTGCAGTTGTGGCGCGGCGGCGAGCTGCTGACCGAGCAAGCCCTGGGCGGCGGCAAGTTCGTTCAGTCCAGCCCGCTGGCATCCGTGCAGGGCGAAAAGCTCACCTGGTCCGGCGCGACCGGCCCGGTGCTGGTACGCTACTCCGCCGATGGCGGCCAGACCTGGCAGACTCTGGCGGTGGACGCGCAAGGCGGCTCGCTGCAACTCGACCCCGCCCTGCGGGATGGCTTGTTCGAGATCATCCCGGCGATGCGGTAAGGAACATCAAGACCCGTCAGGTTTTCAAAACCTGACGGGTCTGGGATGTGTTAGAATCGCAGTTGATGACCGCACCCGAATTCTTGCTGGCTTCCAATTCGCCCCGCCGGCGGCAGCTCCTATCGCTGACCGGCTGGACGTTCGCTGTGCAGCCCGCCCACATTGACGAGACCCCCTTGCCCGGTGAAGCCCCCGACGCGTATGTGCTGCGCTTGGCGGAGGGCAAGGCCCGCGC
This sequence comes from Anaerolineaceae bacterium, assembly GCA_016927865.1. Lineage (GTDB taxonomy): Bacteria > Chloroflexota > Anaerolineae > Anaerolineales > Anaerolineaceae > Anaerolinea. The sequence continues at coordinate 14,809 of JAFGLU010000052.1, read as the reverse complement.
CGCCGCCGCCGCGGCCCAACCCGGCACGCTGGTCTTTGGCGCCGACACCACCGTGGCAGACAGCTTGACCATTTTGGGCAAGCCCGCCGATGCCCGCGAAGCCGAAGAGATGCTGCGCTTGCTGCGCGGCCGGGAACATGATGTCTTTACCGCCATTGCCCTCTGCCGGGCAGGGTCGGGCGAAGTGCTCACCGACCTGTGCGCCACGCGCGTGCCCATGCGTAATTATTCCGACGAGGAAATTGATCAATATGTGCGCAGCGGTGACCCGCTGGACAAAGCCGGGGCTTACGGCATTCAGCACCCTGGGTTCCACCCGGTGGAGCGATTCCAGGGCTGCTTCGCCAGCGTGATGGGCTTGCCGCTGTGCCACCTGCTGCGGTCGTCAAGCAAGCTGGGTCTCCAACCGCAAACCAATGTCCCGCAAGCCTGCCAGGACCATCTGTCGTATGACTGCCCCATTTCTCGGGCGGTTCTGGAAGGACAGGCGGTAGGTTGAAAACTATGAAAATTCGAAATTTCGCTTTGATCTTGGTGCTCATGCTCACAGCTTGTACGAGTAATGGCACTTCCACCGCGACGCTGGCCCCTCAGGATACCAGCCTGCCCCCCACTCCTGTCTCGCATACCACCCCCGTGCCGGACGTGCGCCCCACGGCGGATGCCTTCCTGCAAGCCTGGCAGGCCGAAGACTACGAAGCCATGTACGCCATGCTCTCCCCGGCCAGCCAGGACGTAAATCCACAGGAGGAATTCATCCAGCGCTATAAGGACGTGGCGATTTCGACCACCCTGGACAGCCTGGACTACGAAGTGCTCTCGGTGCTGACCAATGTGCGCAGTGCCCAGGCGGCCTATCGGGTTACGTTCCACACCTTGCTGCTGGGCGATATCAAGCCCCGCGACATGACCATGAACTTCAGCCTGGAAGGTAGCGAATGGCGCGTGTTGTGGGAAGACGGCATGATCATGCCTGATCTGCGCGGGGGCAACAAGCTGGCCCTGGACTTTAAGATCCCGGCGCGTGGCAACATCTATGACCGAGACGGCTATGCCATTGCCAATACCACCGAAGTTGTCTCTTTGGGGGTCATCCCCGGGCAAATCAACCCAGATCAAGAAGACACACTGCTGTCTGAGCTTTCACGTCTCACCGGCAAGCCTTCTGAATGGATTTATGCTTCTTATGCTGAAGCTGCCGGACCGTGGTATGTAGCAGTTGGCGAAACCACCGCCGATCAGTTCAATGCCCGCTACGACACACTCAGCAATCTGGCTGGATTGCAGTGGAAGTTTTACACCTCTCGCTACTACTTCGACAACGCCATCGCCCCGCATGTGGTCGGCTACACCCAGTTCATCTCCCCCGAGCTGCTTGAGGAATATAAGCGCAAGGGTTACCGTGGCGACGAAAAGGTGGGCATGTCGGGGTTAGAGAAGTGGGGCGAGCCTTACCTGGCGGGCACGCCGGGCGTTTCGCTGTATGTGACCGACCCGGAGGGTACCATTCTCACTCGTCTGGGGCAGTCGGAAGTGGTCCCAGCGCAGTCGCTGTACACCACCATCGACGCCAACTTGCAAATTGAAGCCCAAAAGGCCATCAACAGCTTCCGCGGCGCCATCGTGGTCATGGAGCGCGACACGGGCCGGGTGCTGGCGATGGCTTCCTCGCCCGGTTTTGACTCCAACCTGTTTGATTCGGAAAACCTCAATTTCCAGGTGTTAGGCGATGTTCTCAACGACGGGAGCAACCGATTGCTCAACCGCGCCGCGCAGGGCGGGGGTTACCCGCTGGGCTCGGTGTTCAAAATTGTCAGCATGGCGGCAGCGCTAGAGAGCGGCGTCTTCACAGCCGATGACACCTACGACTGCACCTACACCTTTACCGATTTGCCGGGCTATACCCTTTACGACTGGACCTGGGAAAAAGAGCTGCCTGAAAGCGGCATGCTGACCCTGCCGGAAGGCTTGATGCGTTCCTGCAACCCGTGGTTCTATCACATCGGCCTGGAAATGTACCGCGCCGGACAAGGCGACGTCCTCCCTGAAATGGCCCGTGCCTTTGGTTTTGGCTCGGTCACGGGCATCGACCAGGTGGCCGAGTCAGGCGGCAACGTGCCCGACGCCATTAGCGACGAAGTGACCGTGCAGTTGTCTATCGGTCAATCAGAGCTTTTGGTCACCCCGCTGCAAGTGGCGCGAATGGTTGCTGCCATTGGCAACGGCGGCACCCTCTACCGCCCGCAAGTGGTAGAGCAGGTCGCCGATCCCGACGGCGTGCCCGTGTACACCTTTGAAGCCGAAGCGCAAGGTACGCTGCCCGTTTCAGAAGAGAACTTGGCAATTATTCAAGACGCCATGCGTTCGGTCGTCGCCAACAAGCGCGGCACCGCGGTGCAGGTCTTTGGCGGCATGTCCGTGCCTATTTATGGCAAAACCGGCACCGCCCAGACCGACGCGCCCGGTTACCCGCACGCCTGGTTCGCGGCTTATACCGACGCCGGGCGCGAAGGCCGCTCGGATATCGCCGTGGCGGTCATCGCCGAGTACTCGGGGGAAGGCTCAGAGATTGCCGCCCCCATCGCCCGCCGGGTGATTGAAGTTTGGTTCAACGGGCAGCCCCAGCGCCTGTATCCCTGGGAAGCGCGCCTGAATGTAACGCGCACTCCCGTCCCCACCCCGAGCAACACACCCGAATACGTTCCGCCCACAGAGACCCCTATTCCTGACGAGGAGCCGACACCGATCAGCGAAGAATGAACGATTCAACCGTCCGGGGATGGGTCACTCGCTTGCAGTCCGGATTCTATAATGTCCGGACAGAAGACGGAACAGTTATTATCTGTCATCCGCGCGGGCGGTTGAAGTTGTTGCAAAGAGGTGGTGACGTGATCGCGGTGGGCGACCGTGTGCAGATTTCAATTCTGCCAGAAGGCGGGGGTATGATCGAGTCGGTGGAGCCGCGCAGCCGCGCTTTGGTGCGCCAGGATCCTCGCCCGCGCGGTGTTTATCAGCAGATTTTGCTGGCCAACCTGGACCAACTGGTGATGGTGTTTGCCTGCATGAATCCTTTTCCCAGCCTGCGCATGTTGGACCGCTTCCTGGTAATCGCTGAGAAGCAGGGCATTCCGGCTATGATTGTGGCCAATAAAATTGACCTGATCGGGGTGAAGGAAGCGCGCAACTTGTTCGGTCATTACCCCTCTCTGGGATACCCCGTGATCTACACCTCTGCCCACGCGGAAATCGGTGTGGATCAATTGCGCAAGCACCTGGCTGGCAAGATCAGCGGGTTGGCGGGACCTTCGGGCGTGGGCAAATCCAGCCTGCTCAACTGTGTGCAGCCCGAGTTGGGGCTGGCGGTGCGCGAGGTGAGCCAGTTGACGGCCAAAGGTCGCCATACTACCGTGGTGCGCGAGCTGTTCCCTTTGAATGGCGGTGGTTTTGTGGCCGACCTGCCTGGGCTGCGCTCTTTGGCTTTGTGGGATACCCAGGCCGAGGAGTTGGATGGATACTTTCCGGAATTGAGCGAACGGGTGGCAGAGTGCCAGTTTAATGATTGCACCCACAACGGAGAGCCGGGCTGTGCGGTGATGCTGGCCGTGGAGGAAGGGCGCATCCATCCGGCTCGCTATGAGTCTTATTTGCGCTTGCGGTTTAGTGAAGAGGTGGACGGATGATAACCTACGAAGAACTCACTTTGAAGCTGCGCAACCCTTTCCGCTTGTCTTACGGCGTGAGCGAGACGCGCCAGGCCTTCTGGCTGCGGCTGAAAGACGACGAAGGTTGGGGCGAAGCGGCCATCCCGCCGTATTACGGCATCCAATCTCAATCGATGACCGATTATTGGGATCGGGTGGCTGTTGACCGCCGCGCCTGGCCCGATGCCCTAGAGGCCATTCCCGGCTGGGTCAACATGGATGGACCTGCCCCGGCGCGCTGTGCCCTGGACCTGGCCCTCTACGACCGCCTGGGCAAACGCCAGGAACTGCCCCTGTTTCGTTTGCTGGGGCTGCCAAAGCCTCCGGCGCTGCCCACCTCGTTCACCATTGCCATCGACACGCCGGAAGAAATGGCTCGCATGGCGGTTCAAATGTCACAATTCTCCGCGCTCAAGATCAAGCTGGGCGGTGAAGGCGACGATGAAGCCCGCCTGGCCGCCATTCGCGCTGCGCGCCCAGATGCCCGTTTGCGCGTGGACGCTAATGCGGGCTGGTCCTTTGACAAGGCGGTGCGCTATCTGGAGCGGCTGGCGGTCTACGACCTTGAAATGGTGGAACAGCCGCTGCCTAAAGAGCAGATCGAGGAAATGGGGCTGCTGCAAGCTACCACGCCCATCCCTTTGGTGGCAGACGAATCGCTGCAAAGCCTGGCGGACGTGGACCGGCTGGCCGCGGCGGGGGTGCGCGGTGTGAACATCAAGTTGATGAAGGCTGGCGGGTTGACCCCCGCCCTGGCAATGGCGCGCCGGGCCCGTGAACTGGGCCTGCAGGTGATGTTGGGCTGCATGGTGGAGACCTCGCTGGGAGCCACCGCCATGTCCCACCTGATGGGCCTGGCCGATTGGGTGGACCTGGACGCGCCCGTGTTAATTAGCAACGATCCCTTTGAGGGCATCCATTACGACGATGCGGGTTGCATCCTGGTGCCCGACCGCCCTGGGATTGGTGTTATAAGACGGCAAGTTGAATAAATAGTAGGGGTCGGGTTTCCCGACCCGATGACAGGCAAAGGTGAACCATGCAGAACACAATTGACACAACTTTGGAAGCATTGCGCCAGCGCTGGAGCGATTCTCGTATCCATGTGTTTGACGTGCAAGCGCAAACCGGCGAAGGACGGGTCGTGCTGAGTGGCGAGGTACTGGAAGTAGCCCAACTGGACGAGTTGCGCTCAGCCCTGGGCGCCCAGGCCGATGCCGGCGGGGTGCGCGTGCTGCGCCAACCGGGCGCGCCGCTGTGGAGCGTGACCACCAACCTGACCAGCCTGCATTCGGGCCGCTCCTTCATCAGCGAGCAGATCAGCCAGATGCTCAACGGGGCGCAGGTCGAAATCCTCAAGCAAGAAGGCAACTGGGGCTATGTGCGCCAGACCGATGGTTACCTGGGCTGGACGTACCTGCCCTATTTGGGAGAGGTGGAGCGGTTTGAAGCCGGGCACCTGGTAATTTCTCCGGTGAGCGTGCTGCTGGCCGAGCCCGAGCAGGACGCGGACCGACTGACGCGGGTGCTGGGTGGCACGGCGGTGCACGTGGCCCGCGCCAAGCACGAATGGGGCGAGGTGATCCTGGCGGGCGGGCTGACCGGCTGGCTGCCCCTCACCGATTTGCGCTCGCGCGTGCATCTGCCCTCGTCCGAGACCCAGCGCCGCGAGCAGATTGTGCAAGACGGCCTGCGCATGACCGGCGTGCCCTACCTGTGGGGCGGCGTCTCGGCCAACGGCATCGACTGTTCCGGGCTGGCGCAGTTGCTGCACCGCTGGGTGGGCTTCACCTTGCCGCGGGATGCCGACATGCAGTGCGCGGCGGGTAGGCCTGTCGAGCCACCTTTCCAACCGGGCGACCTGCTCTTCTTTGGCGAGCAGGGCGAGCGGCGCAACATCACCCATGTGGCGGTCAGCGTGGGCGGGTGGAACATTATTCATTCTTCGCGCTCCCGCAACGGCGTTCACACCGATAACGTCCAGGAAGTGAAGGGGCTGCGCGAGAGCTTCTTGCAAGCGGCGACCTACCTGGCCGAATGAGCTTGGACTTCAGCATGGACACGCCCAGCGGCCCGCGGGTGACCATTGCGGGGCGCGAGCGGGACTACTTTTCGGGCACCGGCTACCTGGGCCTGCACAACCACCCGGCGGTGCAACAGGCAGCAGTAGATGCCATCCGGCGCTACGGCATGGCCACGGGCACGTCCCGCGGCGGTTACGGCGAGCACATTCTGTATGCTGAACTGGAAGCCGAAGCGCGCGCTTTCTTTGCCGCCGAGGCCGTGCTCTATTTTCCCTCCGGCTACATGAACGCGCTGCTGCTGGCGCAAGGCCTGCGCGAGCGTTACGAGCGCATCTTCATCGACGATGCGGCCCATTTCAGCTTATGCGACGGCGCCCGCGCGGCGACCAAACCCATTCATGCCTTTGCCCACCTGGATGCGCAGTCCCTGGCCGAGGCCCTGCGCCGTGAAATGCAGCCCGGCGAGCGCGCCCTGCTGCTGAGTGACGGGGTTTTTCCCATTTCCGGCGAGATTGCCCCAGTGCCCGAATATCGCGCCGTGCTGGCGGATTATCCCGGTAGTTGGATCGCGCTGGACGATGCCCATGGGGCAGGGGCCATTGGCCCCAACGGGCGCGGGACGCTGGACTACCACGGCATCACTGCCCCAGACTGCCTGGCGGGGGCCACCTTGAGCAAGGCCCTGGGTGGTTACGGCGGCATCATCCCCGCTTCAGTGGCGGTGATTGATGAGTTGCAGCGCAATGCGCGGGTGTATGTGGGCGCCAGCCCGCCGCCCCTGCCTGCCGCGGCGGCTTCACGCACGGCGCTGGCCCTGGCCCGCGCTCAGCCGGAACTGCGCGCGCGGTTGGCGGACAACGTGCGCCGGGTGCGCGACGGGCTGCGCGCCCAGGGCTGGGACCTGGCCGACAGCCCCGTGCCGGTGGTGTGCTTGCGCGCCCGCCCCGGCCTGGACCTGGGTAAGATCAAAGCCGCCTTGTTCGAGCGCGATATTTGCATTGCTCACGTGACTACCTACAGCAGCACGCCCCCTGGCGGTGCGCTGCGCATTGCGGTCTTCGCCACGCACGCCCCCGAGCAGATCGAGCGGTTGCTGGATGGGTTTCGGAAGGTTGGTTAAATAAACCCTAAGGGTCTTCTGAGACCCTTAGGGTTTGTATAATAGCCTACCCAACTCCCCAAACACTTCAAACGCCGCCGGTTCATCCTGCACCCGCTCGGTGAGCAAGAAAATCTCCGCCTCTCGCGTATAACCCCAATCGTGCAGCAGGCCGGTCATGCTGCCCGTCTTGTGATAAAAATCCAGTGTGTCGCGGGGAATGTTCCGGCGCAGCAGCAAATCATCCTGATTGACCGACAACATTTCGTCCACCACGGCGCGGTCATCTTCCGGCAGCGCCCGGACGTACTCGAACAGGCGGATGCAGTCCTGGGGGGTGATATAGTTGTCCAGCCCGCGCTCGCGGGCAGCATAATCCATCAGCTTGCGCTGCAACTCGGTTCCGCGCAGGCCCAATTCATCTCGGAAGATGCGCTGCAGCGCTTCCAGCCCGGCGCGGCGGATGATCAGGTTGGTGCACAGGTTGTCCGACAAGGCAATCATCATCAGTAACACATCCCGATAGGGCAGGCGGCGAGCTGCCAGCAGCCAGGAGAAGCCCGCGCCCTGCACCTGCGGCTCGGCGTCCAGGTCGCACAATTCCGTGCGGTCCACCAGCCCTTGCCGCTCCAGGCTGAGCCAGCCCAGCAGAATGGGCACTTTGATCAGCGAAGCCGAGCGGAAGCGCTCGCAGTTGCCTTGATAAAAAGGCGCGCCGTCCAAGGGCTTGAAGTAGAAGGCGTAAGACGCGCCAAGTGCATCCAGGCGGCTGAGGGCGGCCGAAATCGTGGCGTTCAAGGGGAGCTTATTGGGCTGAAACCAATTCTACGTCGAAAATGAGGGTAGCGTTGGGCGGAATGACGCCGCCGGCGCCGCGCTCGCCGTACGCCAACTGGGGGGGAATGGTGAGGGTGGCTTTGCCGCCTACCTTCATCAGGGCAATCCCTTCGTCCCAGCCCTTGATGACCCGGCCCGTGCCCAGCTTGAACTCGATGGGTTCTCCGCGCGGAATTGAGCTGTCGAACACCTTGCCATTGGGTAGCTTGCCGGTGTAGTGCACGCGCACCATCATCCCCGCTTTGGCCTGAACGCCCGTTCCGGCTTCAATCTCTTCGTATTCCAAACCGCTGGCTGTTTTCATCGAGTTCTCCTTAATATTTTTAAGTTCCCGCATTTGAGGTATATGTGGGCTTGATCCATTTCTGGTAACTACTCAGGCCCTGGTAGAAAAGTTCCGAATTTGTGGTGTTTGGTGGGGCGAAGCCCCACCAAACACCACAAATTCGGCCTCTTTCCCCAAAGGGCTGACCAGTAACCATTTCTGTAGCATACCTGGATTGTAACAAGGGAGGCGGGGGCGGTCAATTAGATGACCCACACACAAGGCTCGATTTGCCCCACCAGCTCGCTCTGCTCCATTTGGGTACTCTTCAATTGGCCTGTATTAAAAAGGTCTGACAACGTTTGACAGCCAATATTAACACTGGTATACTCATAAAAGCTTGACATTGATTACGCCGAAAAAACATGTTGGGCGAATTTCCGAGTAGATTTGAATGTTTATAATTTCATACAACAAGGATGAAGGTACATGGCCAACATTCTCACGGTAGAAGGCCTGGAGACCCAGTTCAAGACCCAAGACGGTACGGTCCATGCGGTTAACGGAGTTTCTTTTGTATTAAAAGAAGGCGAGACGTTAGGGATTGTCGGCGAGAGCGGTTGCGGGAAGAGCGTCACCATGATGTCCATGATGCGCCTTATCCCTATGCCCCCCGGAAAGGTAGTGGCGGGCTTAGCGCTCTTTCAGGGCCGTGATTTGCTAAGCATGTCCGATGCGGAAGTGCGCTCGGTCCGCGGTTCGCAAATCACCTTCATTTTCCAAGACCCCATGACCTCCTTCAATCCGGTGTTGACCATCGGGCGCCAATTGGCCGAACCGGCTGAAATCCACCTCAATATGACCAAAAAGCAAGCTTACGATCGCGCAGCAGAGATGCTGGCGCTGGTAGGCATTCCCAAGCCAAAAGACCGCCTGGATGATTTTCCGCACCAGTTCTCAGGTGGCATGCGCCAGCGCGCCATGATCGCCATGTCTCTGGTCTGCACCCCGCAAATCCTGATCGCCGACGAGCCCACCACCGCCCTGGATGTGACCATTCAAGCGCAGATCGTGGAACTGGTGAAAGGCCTGCGCGACAAACTCGGCATGGCTATCATCTGGATTACGCACGACCTGGGCATCATCGCTGGGCTGGCCGACCGGGTGGGGGTCATGTATGCCGGTTATATTATTGAAGAAGCTGCGGTGAAGGATCTATACCGCGAACCGGCCCACCCTTACACCATTGGCCTGCTGGGCAGCCTGCCACGCCTGGATGAAACGAGCAACCGCCGCCTGACCTCCATCGATGGTTTGCCACCGGTGTTGATGGCCAAACCCACTTACTGCCCGTTTGCGCCTCGCTGCCGGTATGCTTATGAACGCTGTTGGAAAGAAAACCCGGCCCTGGTCACCATTGATACAAATCACCGAACAGCTTGTTGGATCGATACCAAAACCGGGAGGCCGCGCTAATGAGCGACTCTGAAATTTTGATGCGCGTGGAGCATCTTGTCAAACATTTCCCGGTGATGCGCAGCCGTTATCTGCTCTTTTCGTACCAGGCAGGCGCGGTCAAAGCAGTGGATGATATTTCGTTCACCCTGCGGCGCGGTGAGACGCTGGGCCTGGTGGGCGAATCTGGCTGCGGCAAATCCACCACCGGGCGCGCGATCCTGCAACTGCACAAACCTACTTCTGGGCATGTGTTCTTTGAGGGTACCGACCTGGTGGGACTGAAGAAAGAGCAAATGCGCCGGATGCGCCGCAAGATGCAGCTCATCTTCCAGGACCCTTATGCCAGCCTGAACCCGCGCATGACCGTGCAGGAGATCATCGGCGAGCCGCTGCTGGTGCATCAGATTGCCCCTGAAAAAGAAATCGAGGAGCGCGTCAAGTCGCTGCTCAAACTGGTGGGCCTCAACCCGGCCTTCGCCAAGCGCTACCCGCACGAGTTTTCGGGTGGCCAGCGCCAGCGCATTGGCGTGGCTCGCGCCCTGGCTCTGCAGCCCAGCCTGATCGTCTGCGACGAGCCCATTTCGGCCCTGGATGTGTCCATCCAGGCCCAAGTGGTGAATCTGCTGGAAGACCTGCAAAAAGAATTCAACCTGACCTATCTGTTCATTGCTCACGATCTTTCGATGATCCGCCACATCAGCAACCGCGTAGCGGTGATGTACCTGGGCGTGATCGTCGAATTGACCGGGCGCAGTGAATTGTACAAGAATCCGCTTCACCCCTACACGCAGGCGCTGCTTTCCGCGGTGCCGGTGCCCGACCCGACCGTGGAAGAAAAGCGCCACCGGATCATTCTGGAGGGCGATGTGCCTTCGCCGGTCAACCCCCCTTCAGGATGCCGCTTCCGGACGCGCTGCCCGCTGGCAAAGGAAATCTGCGCCGAGCAGCGCCCCGAATTCCGCGAGGTGGGGCCCGATCACTGGGTGGCCTGCCATCTGGTCTAGCGGATCTTTCAAGTGCGCTTTCAGACCGAATTGGCCCGGAGTGTGCGTTTGAAATAATTGAAAGGAGGTGGTTAGACCTCAACAATGTTCGAAAGCGTGTTAATCGGTTCAAGATGGTTCAAACATTCCCTTAGGAGGAGATTGTATGTCTCGTAAACTTTTGTGGGCTCTCAGCCTGCTCATCGTTGCCAGCCTGGTGCTGGCTGCTTGCCAACCCGCTGCTCCCGAAGTCCCCACGGACTTGAAGACCCTGCGGATTAACCTGGGAACCTATCCCGACATCATTGACCCCCAGAAGTCTTCCTTCGTCAATGAAATCGCGCACCTCACCATGATCTACGAAGGCCTCACCCGCCTGGATGGCGCCCTGGCGACTGTGCCGGGTGCTGCTGAATCCTGGGAATACAACGCGGACGCCACGCAGGTAACCTTTAAACTGCGCAAAGACCTTAAATACAGCGACGGCACGCTCTTGAATGCCAAGCGCTTTGAGTATTCCTTGCTGCGCAATATCGACCCCGCCACCGCGGGCGAATATGCCGGCATCACTGACGAGATCTTGGGCGCGCCCGAATGGCGCGGCGCTGATCTCGCCACCGCCACCCCCGAGGCTCTGGATGCGCTCAAGGCCGCCGTGGGCGTCAAAGCCCTGGACGACAAGGGCGCTGCCTGCACCGACTACGAGCAGAAAGATTGCACCACCCTCGAGATCAAGCTGTCCAAGCCCGCTCCTTACTTCCACACCGTCATGTCCCTGTGGGTGACCTTCCCCGCGAAGGAAGAAAAGATCACTGAGGGTGGCGAGACCTGGTGGAACGATGCCCAGTACCATGTTGGTAACGGCCCCATGGTCCTCTCGGCCCTCGAGCCGAGCACGGTTGCCACTTTCACCCCCAATCCTTACTATTGGGGCGGCGTGGCCAAGGTCAACATTGAGTACAAGTACATCACCGACGGCGCGGTTTCCTTCGAAGCTTACAAGAATGGCGAGTTCGATATCGTCCCCTTGAGCGCCGAAGACCTGTCCACTGTCAAAGCCGATGCGACCCTCAATGCCGAAGCCATGATCTATCCTGGCTCCTGCACCTTCAACCTGAACTGGCACCACGGCAAACCCCCGTTTGATGATCCCGCGGTGCGCGAAGCCTTCGCCTATTCCTTTGACCGCGCTGGCTGGGTGACGGATGTCCTCAAGGACCTCGGATCCCCGACCCAGACCTGGATCCCCAAGGGCTTCCCCGGCTATGACGACGATGAGACCCGTTTCGCCTACGATCCTGCCAAGACCATCGAACTGTTGGGCGCGGCCGGCTACACCATTGAAGGCGGCAAGTTGATGAAAGATGGCGCCCCCATCGAACTCACCCTGACCTTCTCCGACACGCCCCGCAACCGCACGCGCAACGAGTGGATCGCCGGCAAGTGGAAGACCGATCTGGGTCTGGATGTGGCGCTGAACCCTGTGGAATCCACCACTTACACCGCCCTGACCAAGGAAGTTGAAACTGCTCCGCAGCTCTACATCCTGGGTTGGTGCGCAGACTACCCCGATCCCCAGAACTGGCTGTCGGTGTACTGGATGAGCACTTCGTCCTTCGCCAGCCGCATCCTCTACGTCAACCCCGAACTGGATGCCAAGATGACCGAAGCCGACACCACCCTGGATGCCGACAAGCGCATGACCCTGTATGCCGAGGCTCAGGAAATGCTGGTGGGCTCTACCCCTGGTGTCTTCATCTGGAACAACGTGAACTCCTACCTGGTCAAGCCCTACGTCAAGGGCATCAAGACCACCCCGCAGGATTCTGGTTGGCCCGGAGTCATCGACCCGCTGTCGATCACCATCGACAACTAAGTTTCTGGTTTCTCTCAGCCGTCGGGAATCCGCCGGCGGCTGAGAACCTTTCCTTTCCACCGGCTCGCCGCAAAAACGACGAGCCGGTGGAAAGAGACCTGATCTGAAAGGACACGGCGCGGTCCAATGGCAACTTATATCATCCGGCGTCTCTTCTGGCTCATTCCCGTCTTACTGGTCGTCTCTGGGGTCACGTTCACCCTCATGCACATGGCTCCCGGCGGTCCCTGGGATCGTGATCCCAGCGCGCGCCAGGTGGACCCCAACACACAGCGGATGTTAAACGACTATTATGGCCTGGATAAGCCGTTGTGGCGCCAGTACATGGCCTATGTAATTGGCGACACGAATAGCAAAGGGGAGTTCATCTGCGGCGTTGTCTGCGGCAACCTGGGTCCGTCCTACCGTATGCGCGGCCTGACCGTGCAGCAAATTTTGTTCAAACCGCCCAGTGGAAAGACCATTTGGGAGAGCCGCTTCGGCTATTCCATGCGCCTGGGCTTCATGGCTTTGTCGTTCGCAATTTTGGTCGGCTTGCCGGTGGGCATCATTTCGGCTCTCAAACAGAATACGGTTTTTGATTACGTCAGCCTGCTCATTGCTACCATCGGTGTCTCGGTGCCAAACTTTGTCATTGCTATCATCTTCATTGTGATTTTTTCGTCCTGGCTGCATTGGGTTCCAATCGTGCCTCGTTCCTGGGCAGATACCACTGCCTGGTTGATGCCGGGCTTGATTTTGGGCTTTGGCACCTTGTCGCGCATTGCCCGCCTGACGCGCGCCTCCATGTTGGAGGTCATGCGCCAGGACTACGTGCGCACCGCCCGTGCCAAGGGCCTGGCTGAACGGTTGGTCATCGTCCGCCACATGCTGCGCAACTCGCTCATTCCGGTGGTGACCGTTCTGGGCCCGGCGCTGGCATTCCTGGTGACGGGCTCCTTCATCATTGAGCAGATGTTTGGCTTCCCAGGTATGGGGCGCCAGTACGTGACCGCCATCAGCCAGCGCGATTACTCGATGATTATGGGCACCACGTTGTTCTTTGCCATCCTGGTGGCCTTGGCCAACCTGACGGTGGACATTGTCTACGTGTTCCTTGATCCGCGCATCCGCTTGAACGACTGAGGAGACCAACATCATGGCTGATCAAATGTCATCAAACGATTCGATGCGCGCTGAAGCTGTTGCCGCCACCCTGGAGGCACGCGGGCCGTCTCGCAGCCTGTGGGTCGATGGCTGGTACCGTCTGATTAAGAATAAAGGCGCGGTTGTGGGGATGGTGGTGATTGTGCTGTTCTTCCTGGTGGCCATTTTTGCCAAGCAAATTGTGCCCCACAGCCCTATTCAAATGCACAGCGGCGATGATTATCTGCCGCCCGCCTGGGTAGCTAATTCTAGTACTAACAAAGCCGGCAATCCAGATTACCTGTTCGGCACCGACACCCTGGGCCGCGATGTGCTTAGCCGGGTGATCTATGGCGCGCGCGTCTCCATGGTGGTAGGTATTGTCCCGACCATCATCATTCTGATCTTGGGAACGACGGTGGGCTTGATCTCCGGTTTCATTGGCGGGAAGCTTGATAACCTTCTTATGCGCCTCACGGACGTGATTTATGCCTTCCCCGACCTGCTGTTTTTCATCGTCGTGCTGATTGCCCTGCGCGACAGTTGGATTGGCGGCCTGTTCAGCGGATTATTCTTGCTGTTCGTGGCCCTGGCTATGGTCAACTGGGTGGGCCTGGCGCGCGTGGTGCGCGGGCAGGTGCTTTCGGTGAAGCAAAACGAGTTTGTCGAGGCGGCTCGCTGCATCGGAGCTACCAATTCACGCATCATGTTCAAGCATATCCTGCCCAACGTGTTGGGCCCCATCATCATCCTCGCGGCCTTGACCGTGCCTGGCATGATCATCACCGAAGCCATTCTGGGCTACCTGGGCCTGGGCCTTCGCCCTACCACCGACCCGAATGCGTTCTTTATCACCAGTTGGGGCGGGCTGCTGCTGGAAGGCCAGTCGGCCATCAACGCGCAGCCGTTCATGCTGTTGGTTCCGGCACTGTGCGTGGCGCTGGTGGTGCTGGCCTTCACCTTCCTGGGCGATGGCCTCCGCGACGCCTTCGACCCGCGCATGCGCGGCACCTCATAACCCGGTTGGGTATTATCTTACGAAATTTCACGCGGCGCTCTCATCGAGCGCCGCGTTCTTTTCCCCTCCGGTAGGGGCACAGGGTTTGCGCAAGGCTCGGACATCCTCCATTACCCCCTGTGCCCGGCCTGCATACGGGCACGGGGGTTGACGAATCACCCACGCGCCTTCGCTATTCCCCGTGCCCCTACCAGAGTAGGGTGAACACATCTTATGTCAGACATTACACAATACTAAGATAGCCGAACTACTTTGCCACTGCCATATTTAAATTTTGAGCTTTTGGCCCCACCCCGGCCCTCCCCGCTGCCCAACAGCTCGGAAGTTTCAGCTCATGAGCGGGGAGGGAGGAAAGATTTCGCAAAAGTGAGGGGCTTTCAGCCCCTCACTTTTGCAGAATTCTTTCCCTCCCCCGGCAAAGTG
>JAFGLU010000051.1 GCA_016927865.1 Anaerolineaceae bacterium | reverse complement strand
TGAAATTTGTTTGCGTCACAAACAAGATTATCACGTTTTGAACCCATTACCACCCTTTTTGTCCAGACCAGTTAGCGGAAACTAAAGCTTTATTCAACTTCTCTGAAATTCGTGTGCATTCGTGTAATTCGTGGAAAAATTTTATGTTTTCTTCATTCGCGTACATTTGCGCCCATTCGCGGAAAAATTCTGAGGTTATATGCCAGAGAACTTGCAATACATTCTTTTCAATAAGCCTTATGGCGTGGTGACGGCGTTTACCGATGACGAGGGGCACGAGACGCTGAAGGCTTTCATTGACGTGCCGGATGTGTACCCGGTAGGGCGGCTGGACCTGGACTCGGAAGGCCTGCTGCTGCTGACCAACGACGGCCCGCTGGCGCATATCCTGACCTCCCCACACTTCAACCACCCCAAGACCTACTTCGTGCAGGTCGAAGGCGTGGTGACCGAGACAGCCCTGCGGCAACTGGAAACCGGCGTGGTCATTCGCGGGATCACCACTCGCCGCTGCGAGGCGCTGATCGTGCCCGAGCCCGAGCTGCCGCAGCGCAGCAAACCGGTCACGCCGCACGGGCCCACTACCTGGCTGCGGCTGGTGCTGCGCGAGGGCAAAAAACGTCAGATTCGCCACATGACCGCGGCGGTGGGCTTTCCAACCCTGCGATTAGTGCGTGTAGCAATTGGCCCCCTGGCCTTAGGAAAATTACAACCGGGGGAGTGGCGCGCACTCACCCCGGTTGAAGTGGAAAAGTTGAAGGAATGGCTCAAGCCTACGGCTGGGCGTAAAGCTGGAGGGTCTCCAGGTAATGCTCGGGGAGCCCAATATCGAAGCGGCGGCCGTCGATCATCAGGCCCTGGAATCCGTCCATCTGGCGCAGGCGGTCGAGGGCGGAAGTGAGCTGGAATTCGCCCCGCTCGCGTAGATTGTTGCGGATGTTGGTTTCGAGCAGGTCGTAGATTTCGGGCTTGATGATGTACTGGCCGAAGACGGTCAGGTACTCGTCCTCGGGGATGTGCGGCACGTGCAGGCTGGTGCGGGCGTAATCGAGGGTGGGTTTTTCGGCGAACTCGGTGATGTTGAGAATGCGCTGCTCTTCGACCCACACGCCATTGACCACGCCAAAGCTGCTGATATCGGCTTCGGGGGTGCGCTTGAGGCCCACCACGCTGGTGCCGTACTGGTTGTAGGCTTCCACCATCTGGCGGGCGCAGGAGGCCGAGGTGTTAGAACGGTAGATGTGATCGCCCAACATGAGCAGGAAGGGTTCGTCGCCGATGCGCTCGCGGGTGGTGTACACGGCGTGCCCGAAGCCTTCCTGGTTTTCTTGCACCAGGAACGACACGCGCTGGCCCATCTCGAGCAGTTTGCGCGAGTATTCTTTGAAGTGCGGCGGCAGCTTGTTGAAGTTCTCGATGGAAATCTGCGAATTGAAAAACGATCGGAAATCGTTGAGGTCGTCGCGCTGGACGATGATGATAATCTCCTCAATGCCCGCGTCGATGGCTTCTTCGACGATGAGCAAAATGGCCGGTTTGGCAATGCCGTCGCGGTCGATGACCGGGAAGAGCTCCTTCTTGGTGGCTTTGGAAGCAGGGAACAGGCGCGTGCCGAACCCGGCAGCAGGGATGACCGCTTTGCGCACCTTTTGGGTGGGGTGCAAAGTCATCTTGATGGCAGGCAGGCCCAGGTCTTTCTCAAGGATTTGCACGACCTGCTCCTGGTCTTCCTGCGAGCGGCACAAGAACTGCGCGGTGCCGTCGCCTTGCGAGCCCACGCCCTTGCAGCCGAAGATATGTGGTTTGAGCGGCTCGTACTCCAGCACGCGGTGCAGGGCGGGCGCGGTCAGCTCTTCGGGGCAGACGGGCGCGGCGAAGGTATCGAACTGGTGCTGCGCTTCCTGCATGATTTCGCCCAGGCGCGGCGCGTCCGCTTTTTGCAAGGACTCGATGGCCCGGTGGATGATATCTTTGTTGATCGGGCCTAACAGGTGCTGGACGTTCTCTTCCTGCTCGTTGTTGGCGAAGGGGTAGCAGCGGTTGAGGCGGTTGAGGATTTCCATGGTGTCTTTCTGCGAGAGCAAATCGACCAGGACGAAGTGCATTTCCTTTTCGACGCGCAGTTCTTTGGTGTCCAGGCGGTCGCCATCAAAGGTCATTAAGACCGGGCGGTTGCCAAAAGCGCAGCCTTGATCCATGCGCCCGCAGCGCGAGGGGGTGGTGATTTCGCCCTGGTAGGCCAGCTCCATCTCACCGCGCACGGTCATTTTGAGGTCGTAGACGCGGTTGAAGGCGCGCGCCGTGAGCACACAGATGGCTGCGCTGGAGGAAAGACCTTTCTTGATGGGCAGGTCGGTTTTGTAGTTGTTAATGACCAGGCCGCGGATGTGGTAGTTGGTGAGCATCTGGTAGGCTACACCGGCGGCATAGCTCCAGAATCCGCCTTTTTGGGCCTCTTCGAGCAGGGTTTGCGGCTCCATACTGATTTCATACGGCCCGACCGATTCCCCTTCGGGGGTAACGGAAGTGATGATCAGCTTGTTGGGGTGGGGCTCTACCTCGGCATAAATGCCCTGGTTGGTGCCGCAGATGATGGCGTAGCCTTTCTCGACGTCGGCGTTGATGCGGCGGTAACCGCCGGCCCAATCAGAATGCTCGCCGAGCAGGCAGATGCGGCCTGGGACAAAGAGTTTCATAATTGCTCCCGTTGTTGGATGGATATTCAGAAATTGATGTACATGCAGACGCGAAGTGCCTGCACGTACATCAATTTCGGATGTCTTGAGTATTCACAACTTGATTTTATTGGCAAAGAGGTGAATCGTCAACGCCGGAAATAGAAGGGTGGTAAAATGACGCAGATTTTGGCAAACGAGGTGTGTAGTTTATGATGCGAAGAATCGGTTGGCTCATGTTGTGTGTGGCGCTGATTTTCAGCATTTCTTTGAGCGGGTGCGCTCCGGCAACGGCGGCTGGCGCAAGCTCCAGCGTCGGGTTGAACCCAGCCGGCCCCCTGGCTACCAGTGCCCCAGCTTTGATTGAGGGCGGCTGCTTGATGCCCGAGACTCCGCCACCCTACCTGGGCATGTGGAGCCTGGAGAGTGAAGACGGCCCACAGATGGTGATTTTCACTGAAACGAGTGTTTACTGGGTGGAGGCTGGAAAGGCGGAGAGCGAGGTTGGCGGCATGCGCGAACGCTTTGCCGAGGTGACCGCGATTGATGTTGAGAAGCAGCAGGTGACGCTGATGACCAAGTGGGTCCGCGTGAATGGGGAGATGGTGGGCTATGACAACCCGCAGGTCTTTTTGACCTACCGCGTGGTGGACGGAAAGTTGAGTTTTTCCACCAGCACCGAGGGTTTCCCGGCGGAGGCCGGCGCGGAACAGTACACGGCGAAGTAAGAAGAACGCGGGTAAGGAACCCGCGCTACAAGGTCGGGTTTATCCAGGGCATGTGTCGGGAAGAAGGACGCGGGGTAAGGATACCCCGCCTACAACGTGCGATGATTGACGGCATGGAAACGCTCAACATGCGTTAAAATAAACTTTGTGAAGACTTACATCATCCAGCTCGAAAACCATGACGATGTCATATCGGTGCGAGATAAGATGGGGTGGAGCAAAGCTCCGCGCATCCTGTTAATCTGGCCGCGCCGGGGGAACGTGCTGGGACGGCAGGTGGACCTTTCGGTGCTGCAGCGGCGGGCGTCAGGCCTTGGCGCGCAGTTGGGTGTGGTCACGCGCCAAGAAAACGTGATGGCGTACGCGCAAGAACTGGGTATCCCTGTGTTTCGCAGCACACAGCAAGCGCAACGCGCCCGCTGGCGCAGACCGCGCGGACTGGCCCGGAGGCTGGATTGGCGCAAGCGGGGGCGCTCCTATGTACCTCCGGAAGCGTTGCGCGAGCAGCGTGCCGCTCTCAAGGCGACGAAAGCTCAGCCATTATGGTTGCGCTTGGGGGCCTTCACCCTGGGGGCCTTGTCGGTGCTGGCCTTGATGGCTTTCTTCTTGCCTTCCGCCCAGGTGCGCCTGGCGCCGGCAACGAGCCAGCAGGAACTGATCCTGGACGTGTGGGCCGATCCGAACATTCCGGTAGCAAACCCTTCCGGAGGGCTGCCCGCGCGCGAGACCAGCGTGGTGGTGGAGGGCAGCGAGCAGGTGCCTAGTTCGGGCGCCACGAGTCTGCCGGGGCGCACAGCCGACGGCATGGTTTTATTCACCAATTTGACCGCCGGGAGTGTGGACATTCCCGCTGAGACGGTGGTGGTGACCCTGGACGTGCCCGCGGTGCGTTTCGCCACCACGCGCGAGGTGACTCTGGCGGCAGGCTCGGGCAATACGGCGCAAGCGCCGGTGTGCGCCCTGACGCCGGGCAGCGCGGGCAACGTGGAAGCTGGGGAGGTGCAGGCCCTGGAGGGGAACACCGGGCTGTCTGTGGTGGTGACGAACCCCGACCCCATTGAAGGCGGCACCGATCTGAGTGGGTTGGCGCCGACGGCCAAGGATTACGAAGATCTTTACGCCGATATGCTGGTGGCTCTCAGTGCCGACGCGCTGGAAGAACTGACACAGCAGGTGGGCGCCGACAGCTTGCTGCTGGCGGAGACGTTGCATGTGCAGAAGGTGTTGGAGGCTGTCCGTGAGCCGGAGCCCGGCCAGCCCGGCGACTTTGCCCGCTTGCGCCTGCGGGTCGAATATACGGGCTGGACCATTCAGGTTGCAGACTTGGAGCAGGTGGCGCAAACAGCTCTGGAATTTGACCGCCCGCAGGGTTACCAGGTGGTGGATGGGTCACTGATCGTTGAACCGCTGTCTCAGCCAGAGATGGATGGAAATTCCACGGCACGCTGGCAGGTAAAGGTCTCGCGCACCCTGCGCGCCCAGTGGTCGGATACGCAGATTGCCCAGGCACTGGCCGGGCGCAGTCGGGGCGACGCAGCAGAATGGCTTTCAGGCACGCTGGCGCTTTCGGAAGCCCCCAATATCGAGATGTCGCCGAATTGGTGGCAGCGAATGCCCTTCCTGGCTTTCCGTATCGGAGTGCAAACCCAATGAGCGGGCGGGTGTTAGGCGTGGACCCGGGCGACAAGCGCATCGGGTTGGCGGTGAGCGACCTGACCGGCACCATTGCGCGCGGGTTGGCGGTGGTGAACCATGTGGCGCGAGCGGTGGACGCCGCCACCATTGCGCAGATTGCCGCAGAGCAGGGCGCGGTGAAAATCATCGTGGGGCAGGCCTTGGACGATGAGGGGCAGGTGGGGCCTGCGGCGCGCAAAGCCATTCGCCTGGCGGAGGCCATCCGACTTCAAACCGATTTGCCGGTAGAGATGTGGGATGAAAGCGGCAGCACGCAAACCGCACAGCAAACGCGTATCGCCATGGGGGTCTCGCGAAAAAAACGCAGCGGTCATTTGGACGAACTGGCCGCGGCAGTGATCTTGCAGTCTTATCTAGAGGCTCACAGGGAGACCCGATGAGAAGAAAGCAGCCATCCTGCGCCCGCGTGGCGCTGTTATCTTTCTTGCTTATGTTTTGCCTGTTATCGCTGGCAATGGTGGCGGGGTTGGGGGCTGCCCCGCGCATGGCAGCCGACCTTTACGGCCCGCCCACCAGCCAGTTGAGCATGAACCAGCGCCTGGCGCTTTCGGTGCAATTGCTGACCCTTGATCGGCCCTACTTGCTCGAACCGGTCGACCCGAACGGCGAAACGGTGAACTTCACCATCGGGCTGGGCGAACCGGTGGATGTGGTGACACTGCGTCTGGAAGATGCCGGGCTGGTCCATCGCTCTGAGAGCTTCCGGCGTTTCCTGGTTTACAGCGGCATGGATAAAACTTTGCAGGCGGGGGATTTTCGCTTGAGCCCGCGTATGCCTGCTGTGGAAATTGCCCGGGCATTGCAAGACGCTACCCCCAGCGAAGTGACCTTCAATATTCTGGCGGGCTGGCGACTGGAGGAGGTGGCTGCTTCGCTGCCTACCTCGGGCCTTTCGGTGACAGCGGAGCAATTTTTGGCTCTGGCGCGGCAGGCTCCCGAAGAACTGCTGCCGCAGGGTTGGCAAGGCAGCCGCAACCTGGAAGGATATCTATTGCCGGGGTCTTACCAGTTTAGCCGTTCGGCGCGCCCAGAAGACCTGGTGGCGGGGCTGGCAAAGGCCTTCAAAGACGGCGTGGACGATGACGTTTTGCAGGGCTTTGCTAATCAGGGTTTGAGCCTGGAGCAAGCTGTGATCCTGGCATCGGTGGTGGAGCGGGAGGCAATCGTTTCAGACGAAGAAGCCATGATTGCTTCGGTGTTCTACAACCGGTTGGCCGCGGGAATGCGCCTGGAAAGCGACCCCACTGCGCAGTACGCGTTGGGGTGGAATGACTTGCAGGGTACCTGGTGGACCAATCCACTGTCTACCAGCGATCTTCAAGTGAATTCACCGTATAATACTTATCAGAATACTGGACTCCCGCCAGGGCCCATCTGCAACCCGGGTCTATCGGCTCTGCGCGCGGTGGCTTACCCGGCCCAATCGCCTTATTACTACTTTCGGGCGGCTTGTGACGGGTCGGGGAGGCATAACTTTGCCGTCACTTATGAGGAACACCTGGGCAATGCTTGCCCGTAATCAAAACGCAGGAGGATAAAATGGAAATCTTAGGCGTCGATATCGGCGGTTCAGGCATGAAAGCCGCTCCGGTCAACGTTTTGACGGGTGAAATGGTGGGGGAGCGCTATCGGATTCCTACGCCGGAAGGAGCCCGTCCTGAGGACATGGCCAAGGTGGCCAAACAACTGGCGGAGCATTTCGAGTGGAAAGGGCCCATCGGTATGGGCTTTCCGGCGGTGGTGCGTTTTGGAGTCATGTATACGGCGGCGAATGTGCATGAAAGCTGGATTGGCACCGATGGCGGAAAGTTGTTCAGCGAGGCCACCGGCTGCCCGGCGTTTATTGCCAATGACGCCGACGTGGCCGGGCTGGCTGAAATGACTTTCGGGGCCGGACGAGGGCGTTCGAAGGGCGTGGTGATGGTGGTCACCCTGGGCACGGGTCTGGGCACAGCCATCTTCACCGACGGAATCCTGGTGCCGAACACCGAGTTGGGGCATATTGAGATCCGCGGCAAGGACGCCGAGCGGCGCGCTTCGGATGCAGCCCGCCAGCGTAAGGACATGAGCTGGGAGGAATGGGCCGAAAAATTGAGTGAGTATTTTGGCCGGTTGGAGAACTTGTTCTGGCCGGAGTTATTTATTGTGGGCGGCGGGGTGAGCAAGAGCTGGGAAAAGTTCGCGCCGCTGATGAAGATTCGCACGCCGATGGTTCCGGCGCAGATGCTGAACCAGGCGGGCATCGTCGGCGCGGCGATGTACGCTTACCAACACGTAAAATAGAAAATCCCCCACCCCCGGCCCCGCCCCCAAGGGCGGGGAGATTTAGCGAAAAACAGATGACCCCGGGACTTTGTCCCGAGGCCATCTGTTTTTCGCTATTTGATGAAAAACTACCCCCCACCAGACACTCCGGCGATGCCTCCTTCGGTCAGGCCGCGCAGATCGGCCAGCCCGGCTTCCACCTCGGCAGCCGTTACCGGGCGGCCCGTGTCGCGGTGGAGCAGCTCGCCGCGCTCCGCCTTTTCCACAGCCACCTCGCGGATAGTGACGTTGCGGGCCAGGGCTTCTTTCACCAGGGCTGCGCCAGCGGCGTAACCGATGATGGGGTTGAGGGCCGTGACGACGATGGCGTTGCGACCCAGCCAGCCCTCGGCTTTCTCGCGGTTTGCCACAATGCCCACCACGCATTTGTCGGTGAAGGCGTTGAGCGAGCCGATCATGACCTGCATGGCTTCGAAGAGGTTGTGGGCGATGATGGGCATCATCACGTTCAGCTCCAACTGCCCGGCCTGGGCCGCCAGGGTGATGGTGGTGTCACAGCCCATCATGTGGAACATGGCCATGTTGAGCATTTCTGCCAGCACCGGGTTGACTTTGCCGGGCATGATGCTTGAACCGGGTTGGACGGGTGGCAGGCGGATTTCGTCCAGGCCGGTGGAGGGGCCAGAAGCCAGCAGACGGAAGTCGTTGGCCACGCGGGTGAGGGTGATGGCCAGGGTGCGCATGGCTCCCGAGAAGGCGGCGATATCGGCCATGGACTGCATGGACTCGAAGAGGTCGTCGGATTCATAGAACGTCAGCCCGGTCAGCTCGCTCAAGCGGCGCACCATGCGGGCGTGGTATTCGGGGTGGGCGTTGAGGCCCGAGCCGGTGGCCGTGCCGCCAATGCCCAGGCGGCGCACACCCTCGGCGGCTTGGCGGATGCGCTCGCCGTCGCGCTCCACGGCACGAGCGTAAGCCCCGAATTCCTGGCCCAGGCGCACGGGCACGGCATCTTGCAGGTGAGTGCGCCCCGATTTGACGATGTCGTCAAATTCGGCGGCCTTGACGCGCAGTTCGGCAGCCAGGTGATCCACGGCGGCCAAAAGCTCGTCCAGGCGCCACAGGCAGCCCACGCGGATGGCGGTGGGGATGCAGTCGTTGGTGGACTGCGACATGTTGACGTGGTCGTTGGGGTTGACCTTGTACTTGCCCAGTTCGCCACCCAGGAGGAGCGTGGCGCGGTTGGCCAGCACTTCGTTGGTGTTCATGTTGTGACTGGTGCCGGCGCCTGCTTGGAAGGGGTCTACCACGAATTGGTTATCCCATTTGCCGTCCATGACTTCGGCGGCGGCAGTGACAATGGCCCCGGCGCGCTCGGCGTCCAGGAGGCCCAGGTCGCGGTGCACGTCGGCGGCGGCGCGCTTGATGACCGCCATGGACCAGATGAAGGCGCGCCAGGGGCGCAGCCCCGAGACAGGGAAGTTGAGCACGGCGCGTTGGGTTTGCGCGCCGTATAGGGCCTGGGCGGGCACCTTGACCTCGCCCAACGAGTCTTTTTCCACACGCCATTCACTATCTGTCATGGAATCCTCTTTTGTTACTATTCAGAGGTTAAAGGGAGGCCTCTTCCACCTCTGGCTGAGTAGTTTGACAATATCACATTCCATTTTCGAGCTTGTGACCCCACCCCCACCTGCTACGCGACCCGCCAGCAAAGTGTCTCAAAAAAACTACTCATGGGCGGGGAGGGTGGGGGCAATTCCCAAGCTCGCAGGCTATGTTGATTTTAATGTGACATTCTCAAGGTAGTCACCCTCTTATTATCATAAAGGGGCGGGTCTGTAGACCTGCCCCTTATCAAAGGCTTGTTTTGTGTTTAGCCCGCCGCTGAATAGCCGGGGCCGTCTTTGAAGAAGCGGGCGTTCTCTGCGCTCGCAGGAGTGAGATCGACCACTTCACCGGCTGCCAGTGCCTTGGTTGCTTCCAGGTGAACGGCATCGCCGTCGTGGTTGGTGCCATCATAGACCACATCAAATCCTTCAGTGCCCACCGGCATGGAGAGCAACTGGCCTTCCTTGGCTTTGAAAGCCGCCGGAACCTCATCCTCGGGGAAGATGGCTTCCCAGGGGCATTCAGGAACGCATGCGCCGCAATCGATGCAGGTGTCGGGGTCGATGTAGAACCAGGGCCATTCCTCAACGGGCTGGCCGGGAACAATACACTCGACGGGGCAGACTGTCTGGCATCCGCCATCGCGCAGGCACAAACTGGTGATTACATGGGTCATAACATCCTCCTGTGCAAGTCAAAAAGGGTTAGCCCAAAAAGCGTCGCTCGGCCTCCTCCCAGTTGACAACATTCCACCAGTTGGCGAGGTAGTCGGCGCGGCGGTTTTGGTATTTGAGGTAGTAGGCATGTTCCCAAACATCGACCCCGAGAACGGGGAAGAGAGCTTCGGCCAGGGGGGTGTCCTGGTTGGGGGTGGAGTGGATGACCAACCCGCCGTCCGCCTTGCGGCTCAGCCAGGCCCAACCGGAGCCAAAGCGGCCCAGGCCGGCTTTCTCGAGCTGTTCTTTAAAGCTCGCGAAGCTGCCGAAGGTGGAGGAGATGGCGGAAGCCAACTTGCCTACCGGTTCCCCGCCGCGCTTTGGCCCCATGATGGCCCAGTAGATATTGTGGTTATACACCCCGCCGCCGTTGTTGCGCACAACGGTGCGGATATCTTCCGGGAGGCTGTCCAGGCTGCTGAGCAGGCTTTCCAGCTTGTGGTCAAAGTACTGCGGGTACTTTTCCAACGCCGTATTCAGGTTTTTTAGGTACGTAGTGTGGTGTTTGCTATAATGCAACTCCACGGTTTGAGCATCAATGAAAGGTTCCAGCGCGTCATACGCGTAGGGTAAAGCGGGGATTTCGAAAGCCATTTCGTTGCTCCTTTTATTATAATAGATTTTCAGTTTGCAGCGCCGAAAAACCTCACAAATTGGAGATTATTGATCTCGGCCAAGTAATTCTAATGAAACGGATAAATTTTGTCAAATAATATGAAAGAACTCTCATGAACAAACCATCACAGCTCCGATTATCGCCGTACCTGGTCCTTTTGGTTGGTATATTTGCCATTTCCACTTCATCGGTATTCATTCGCCTGGCCCAACGTGAAGCTTCCTCGGTAGTGGTGGCGGCTTACCGGCTGGGCATTGCCGCGTTGGTGCTGCTGCCGTTTGCCTGGGGGCGCCGAGATGAGATTCGCGCCATGAGCCGCAAGCAGTGGGTGCTGGTGGGGCTTTCGGGGGTCTTTCTGGCAGTGCATTTTGTTTCCTGGGTTACCTCGCTTTCTTTGACCTCGGTAGCCAGCTCAGTCGTGCTGGTTACAACGACCCCGTTGTGGGTGGCGCTGCTCTCGCCCGTATTCCTGCGCGAAAAGCTCACCCCGCTGGTGTGGGTGGGGCTGGTGGTGGCTTTGACAGGCGGCACGCTGGTGGGGTTGAGTGAAGCCTGTCAATTGACCGCGGGCGGGGTGGCCTGCCCTGATTTGGGGGGCTTCTTTCAGGGCAAGGCCTTCCTGGGCAATTTGCTGGCGTTGGTGGGGGCCTGGATGGCGGCGGCGTACATGATGGTGGGGCGCAAGGTGCGGGCGGCGCTGTCGGTCACGGCTTATATCAGCGTGGTGTACAGCGTGGCGGCGATCTTACTCTGGGGGCTGGCATTGGCTTCAAGGCAGCCGGTGGTGGGCTTCAGCCCGCCGATCTACGTTTGGTTTGCGCTGCTGGCCCTGGTGCCGCAGTTGATTGGGCACTCTTCGTTCAACTATGCCCTTGGGTATTTACCCGCGGCGTATGTTTCGGTGGCGACGCTGGCCGAGCCGATTGGCACCACGCTGCTGGCGATTGCCGTACTAAACGAGCTGCCCTCTGTGCCGGAAATTGTGGGCGGGGTGATCATCCTGGCGGGGATTGCGATTGCCAGCTTGAACACTGGGAGCGGTAAGGTAGAAATGTAGGTTGGATTAAGGGCGGCCATCAGGCGTGAGAGAGGAGGCCTGTTTACGGTTTGTGATTGGCGAACTGCCCGAAATCCAACATGCGGTTGTCGGATGTCGCTCAGGTCAGGTGGAAATTGGGTTAGCGGAGCAATCGCTCCATCCGACGCAAAGAATGCTTACGGTTCGTAGGGCGGCATGAGTTCTTCCACCTCGGGGGTGGGTAAGGGGTCGTCCGAGTAGCCATATTCGCCGCGGAAGGCAAAGCAGGTCACTGCGCCGGGGTAGATGTCAACTTGATGGGTGTAATTCTCTTCTTCGTATTCAATGGTGATTTCATACCTGCCCGCGGGCAGGTCGCTGAGCACCATGTTCTCGCCGTAGTAGGGGTCGCTGTGGACTGTTGACGTGCCGTAGGTGATCACCGTCCAGCGCTGGCGAGTCTCCAGGTTCCTGACCCAAACTTCTTTGCGCTGGAGGAAGCTGCCACTGGTGTGGCGGGCCTGACCAACCAAAACGCCCCAGCCTTGCGGTGGAGACAACCACAACTCGGGATTGAGCGTTGTGTGGTAGCTGTTGTTCTCAGTGCGCACTTCAAAGTGCAGGTGAGGGCCGGTGGTGAAGCCGGTGGTGCCCACCTCGCCGATCAGCTCCCCGGCTTGAACAATCTGCCCGTTGACCACGTGGATCTTATCCATGTGCGCGTACACGGTATAGAGGCGTTTGCCCTGGTAGCCAAAATCGTGGCGGATGGCTACCGCCAGCCCATAGGGATCTTCGGTGGAGTCATTTCCCAAAAACAGGCCGTAGCCTGCCCAGATGACCTTGCCGGCTCCGGCTGCCAGCACGGGGGTGCCTTTGGGGGTGGGAATGTCCACGCCGGTGTGGACGATATCGGTGCTGAAGAACATGCCGCCATAGCGATAATCGGCGAGGGGCCAGTTGACTTTGTCGGCGGCGATGGGGCGGGTAAAGAAGAAGTGATCGTTAGGGGTGAGACCCCAGGGCACTTCATAGAGCGGCGGGCGCCACAAGGAGATGGGGGCTGGGCCAGGGGTGGGCAGGTTGAAGCGCAGCGGCTCATCGTCACGGATCGGGGCGGCTTCTGTTTCTTCCTGCGCCTGCTTCGTTTGCTCGAGCGGTGGGACCACGGCGCGGATGGGCGTGGGCGTGGATTGGGGCGGACGGAAGAAGCCATCGCTGCTGCACCCGGCGATGACAACAGCCACTATGCAGATCCATCCAAAACGAGCAAGGCGTGTCCAGTATTGCATACGCATTAATTGACGCCGGCGGGGGTGAGCGTGGGGCGCGGGGTGATGGAAGGCGTGGGGGTGGGGGGAACTGTTGGGGTGACCCAAGCACGGGTGGGGCGGCGCGTCTCTGTCGGCGTGGGGGTGTGGGTGGGCACGGAGGTGGGGGTCGCCAGTGCTTCCGCAGGGTAGACCTGCACTATCGCCGACTGCCATTCCAGGCCTTCGCGCATGACAAACTGGTTGAAACGCAGCCCGGGATAGTAAGTCTGCCAGTTGGCGGTGGAGGGCAGGCGTTCCCAATCGAAGCGCAAGGCCAGCTCGGTCAGGTCGATCCAGTAACCTGCGGGGATTTCGGCTGGTTTGCCACCCTGGTCGTACCAACTGGGAACCCCGCTGAAACGGGCATTGGTATCCCAGGGGGTATAGAACAGGGGCATCCCGGCCGAGCCATCCTGGTAGCGGGCCTTGAGGTAAACGCGCCAGTAGGTCTGCCCGGCGAATTCCTCACGCACGGTGACAATCCAACCGGCGGAGGCCAGCAGTGGATTGAACGAGAAGGCCCGCCCGGTCAGCAGCCAGTCTTCGGCGATGAGGGGCAAGGAAGGGGTGGTGATGGGCACAAAGGCGTTTTCCAGGCCCGAAAGGGCATCCCAACCGGACGCGGCGCCGATTTCATGGCGCAGGGCGTCGAAGGCTTCATCCACGGCGTCCAGCAGGTAAGGGTTGGGCGCTGTGACATCTTGCAGGGGCACCAGGGCGGCCCGCCCGGCGGGTTCGGCTTCCACGTTGAACACTTGCGAGTAGAGGGGATCGGCGGGGGAAATATCGCCGCGTTGAATTTGCTCCCAAAGCCAGCCGTCGAGAGGGCCGTTTTTCCACAGCAGGCCGTAAACCGTGCCGGGAAGGTTGAATTGGGGCATGCGCTGCAAGCCGGTGATGCGTTCAAAGGCATCCAGCGAGGTTTGATTAGGCCCGGAGAGGGTGGTGAAGAGCACATCCGCCGCAGGAGTCCAGGCGGGCCAATCGCCGATGCCGACTGTGCCGCCGTATTCGGCAGTGGATTGGCGGTCCCAGGCCAGGATGCGGTGCTCGCCGTTGAAGGGCGAGGCCCAGGAGAGGAAGCGGCCTTCGGGCGACCAGACGGGGTGGTCTTCGGAGACCTTGGGATTGCGGCTGAGATTGGTGAAGCGGTCATTGGAAACATCCAAATCAGCCAGCCAGATATCGGCGTCGCCGGAACGATCAGAGATGAAGGCAATTTGGCGTCCAAGCGGAGACCAGGCCGGGGCGCGGTCGATGCCGGGGCTCTCGGTGGTCAATAGGATAGGCTCCATGCTGGGGTCGGTGAGGGAGCGCAAGTAGATATCCAGGTTCCCGTTCACATATGCTTCGTAAGCCAGCCACTGGCTGTCGGGCGACCAGGTGGGGGAGCCTTCATATTCAGTGGTGTCGGTGAGGCGCAGGCGGTCGCCAGTTTGAAGATCCAGAATGAAAAGGTCCCAGTAGCCGTTCTGGCGCGAGGTGTAAGCCAGGCGAGTGCCATCGGGGCTGAGAGCCGGGTGCATTTCATCCCAGGGCTGGTTGGTCAGGCGGGTGAGGGGCAGGAGGGAGGGATGGTAGGCGAACAGATGCGTGTAGGCTCCATCACGCATGGATAGGATGAGCACGCCTTCGTTGACCAGGTCGGACTGGGCGTCCGGGTTGACCAGGCTGAAGGGGATGTAGGGCGTGGCGGTGGAGGTGGCGGTGGGGGGCAGGGGGGAGGGGGTGATGGAGGCGGTGGGGCTGGGGGTTTCGCTGGGGGTGACAGAGGGGGTGATGGTGGCGGGGGGGCCGGCATTGGCCGAGAAGGGCAGCCTCCAGCCGAGGTCTTGCGCGCCAGGGCTGCTAATCCAGTAGATTGCGACCACGTTCATCAAGACGAGCACCAGGATGATGACCGCGATGAGAACGGGGGAGATCTGGGGTTTTGTTTTCATCGATAATGGCTAAATTGTAACACTGTGTGCGGAGGGAAGAGAAGAAAATGTGTCTACAAAGCTTACGATTTTGAAAAGAAAGAAAATAATCCACGAATGGCCCTTGCAAGGCCAGGGTAAACATGAATTTCACGAATGAAAGAGAAGAGATTTATCCGCGAATGGGCGCGAATAAGCGCTAATGGAAGAGAAGAGGATTCTCCGCGAATTTCACGAATGGCCCTGGCAAGGCCAGGGTGAACGCTAATGGACACGAATTGAAGAGAATGGAAGAGAAGAGGGGAGCATCACGAATTTGACGTATGAAATTCTTGTAGGGGCACAGCGGTGGCCGGATGGATGGGCGCCATTCGGGATCGAGCTGTGCCCTTGCCTGGATGCCACCTGCTCCTTGCGGATTTCGGGGGGAAGAACCGCAGTGAGGGCGCGGGAGAACGCAGAGGTAGAGAAAAAACGAATGGAACGAATGTACCGTGCGAGAAGCGAGGGATGAGGCGGGCCGGCAAAAAAAACGAATGGAACGAATGTACCCTGTGGGAAGCGTGGGGCGGAGCGGCCCAGAAAAAAACGAATGGAACGAATGCACCTTTGGGGGTGGTAAATTGGGAGGTGAGGCGAGGCGGAATAACACAAGTATATTATAGAATATGTGTTCTATTTTGTCAAGTAGAAGAAAAATATTTTGTTCATGCGAACTTGTAAATGGTGGTACGAACCACGACAGCGGCCAGCCTCCAAAATGATACAATCTACTCAACCATGGAAGAACTCATTCGAGCGATTTGCGCACAGGAAAAGATTCCCGCCAGTGAGATTCGCATGCTGACCGGCGGGCAGGTGAACCGCGTGTATGGGGTGGATGAGCGCTACGTGGTGCGGGTGGGGAGGCGGGAAGATGCCTTTCAGCGCTTGCGCCGCGAGACTGACCTGCTGCGCAGCCTGGAGGGCCAGATTCCGGTGCCGCGGGTATATGCTTTTGGTGAGTTCGAGGGGGATGTGTACCAGATCCAGGAATTCCGCCCGGGGAAGAAGCTCTATGCAGTGTGGAAGGAGCTGGATGCGTGGACACAGGAAGCCATCGTGGCTGATCTGGCTGCTGCTTTGAAAACCCTGCACAACCAGAAGCTGACTAGCTTTGGCCTGGGCCGCGAGGATGCCCCGACGTTTGCTTGCTGGCCCGATTTTCTGCAAGCTAAATTCCAACGCACATTGGATGAAATTGAGATGTTAAAAATTCGCATGGCGCCGGGGGTTGTCGGGGCGGCGGCGGAGTATATTCAGGCTCACCGGCAGGTGCTGGAGGGCGGCACGCCTACCCTGGTGCATGGAGATTTGACGCTGGTGAACGTGCTGGTGCACGGAGGCAGGCTTTCGGCCATCCTGGACATGGAATACTCGCTGCAGGCTCCCCGCGATTATGAATTGTGGGTGATGGAAGCCTTTTGTATTTACCCGAACGACTACGCCGAGGAAGGCAACGAAGTGTTTTGCTCGGCGGATTTCGCCAATTTTTGCGTGTTGATGCGCAAGCACTACCCCGAGGTGTTTGAGACGCCGCACTTGCGCGAGCGGCTGAATTTGTACCAGTTGGATGCCGCCCTGGGCAGTTACCTGGGCTGGCGCAAGGCCAACCTGGATACCATCCCTCCCGAACGGATGGCAGCCAAGGAGTTTTACATGGCGCGGATTAGGAATTTTCTTTTTCCGCAGGGCGCGCGGATGTTTTTTGCGTGAACGGAGGTAAGAATTCGTATCTACTCGGACAGAGGTGAAAAAGATCCACATATGAGGTGTAGGAGGGTGTGCGAAGCACACCCTCCTACACCTCATATGCGGAAACTCAAGGCAGCAGCAGGGGCAGCGGGTCGAGGGGTTGGAAAGCGCCGCTGACGCGCCAGATGCAGTACAGGCGGCGTTCTTCGTCGGTGACATCGTTGGTGTAGTGGCCCATGACCGGGAAGGTCATGCCGGAGTTCCCCAGGCGCATCTCGAGGTGCAGGTGCGGGTTGACCGAGCGCCCGGTGGTGCCTACCTCGCCAATGACTTCGCCGCAG
Organism: Anaerolineaceae bacterium; assembly: GCA_016927865.1. Lineage (GTDB taxonomy): Bacteria > Chloroflexota > Anaerolineae > Anaerolineales > Anaerolineaceae > Anaerolinea. The sequence continues at coordinate 40,538 of JAFGLU010000051.1, read as the reverse complement.
CTCACTTGCTGGCCTATCTCCAGCCCGGAGGGAACGTTGAGGTGCCCGTAGATGATGTATAAGGAAAGCGCCTCGCTGAGCGGGGTGTAGGCGTACTCGGGGCAGTTCAGACCGATGGCTTCCTGGGGGATGAACTGGTAAGCTGGAAGCTGCTCCAACCAGGCCGGAGGCAGTTGATCGAGCGGGGTTTCGATCATCACGGCGTTGCCGTAGGGCTGCCGGTCGGGGAGGGAGGCAGCCACGCGCCCCGCCAGGACCGATTGGATGGGCAGCCCCAGCATGGGCTGGCCCTGGGCGTCGGTCCAGTAGGAGAAATCTACGCCGAAATGGCCGTCGTCATAGCCGGGGCGAGGTGGCGCAAAATCCGCTTTGAGCAGGTCGGGGTCGTCCAGGTCGGCCAGGTCGAAGCCCTGCAGGGGCGAGCAGGCCTGGGGGACGGCGGTGGGGGTGAGGCTGGGGGCCGGGGTGAACGTCGGTTGGGCAGGCTCGGCGGTGGGAGAGGGCAACGCCAGCGTTGGGGTTGGGGGCGGGGTGGTGGGGGATGGCGCGGCGGTCGGAGGGGAGACCGTTGCCGGGGCGGGCGCAGAGGCACAGCCCGGCAGCAAGTACAGCGCCGCGAGCAAGCCCAACCAGGTTATTCGGCGGCTGTTCATTCGTTGGGGACTGGAGCCGTGAAGGTCAAGCTGCGTTGATCCACCATCCCGATTTCGTCGTAGAGGATTTGCGCAGCGAGGGTATATTCATCGACAGGCTCGCCGCGCAGGTGCATGGTGAAGACGAAGCGGTCTTCCATTGATTCGATGACACTGGCGCTGCACACCTCTTCTTCGGTGGGGGTGGTGATGGTGATGAGCATGTTGGGCCGTGCCTGGAAGGGCGTGAGGGTAATATGCACGCGCACCCGCTTGCCATCCGGCCAGGGCTCAACGTGTACGTCCAGAAAGCGCACTTCGGCCGGGGGCAGGGCGTTTTGATCTTCGGGGGTGGGGAGATTGAATTCCATGGGGTTCCTATGCAATGCGCCGGGATTCGAGGTAGAAGCGTTTTTCGCGGGCCGCGCCCATCGAGAAGGTCTTGCGCGGCAGGGCGCCGTCGAGGATGACGGTCTTGAAGAGGTCTTCCTTGGGCATGGCGGGCAGGTAGAAACCGGCCTGACCAGACAGCGCGCCCAGGCGGCAGACGACATCGTCGCCGTGGACGTAGTCGATTTTCTCAGCGCCGCCCTGCTTTAGCCAAGCATCCAGGAAGGTTTGCAGGGTGCCGGCGGGCAGGTTGGAGGTGGGGTGGGTGAAGCGCAGCAGCCAGGCGCCCTGGGCGGTGACGAGTCCGGCAGTTTGCAGGCCGGCGGGCGCGGTATTGACCGCGGCGATCATCTCGGCGGGATTGGCGCAGGCTTCCACCCGCAGGCTGTCTCCAAAGGCCTTGTTCAGCGCGGCGAGGGGCTCTTCGCGCAGGCCGAACAGCACGCGGTGGATGGGCTCAAAGACCAGGCCCTGGTCATGGACGTTTTCGATTTCCACCAGGGCATAGCGGGCGTGGTGATCTATGCCAACGTGGGGCTTGAGTTCTTCCCAAATGGCTTTGGCCGTGGCAAAGGAGTGGTTGCCGTCGCCCATGGCGAAGAGCAGCACGCCCTTGTCCTCGCCAACGCCATAGCTGGATTGGAAGAAGTTGGGATCGGCCAGCGCGCCGAGGGCCTGGACCACCCCGGCTTCGAGGGCGGGGTCGCTGAGGCTGTAAGCGGAGAGATGGCCGCTGCCCAGCATGAGTTCGGTATCGTAGAGGCGGGGCAGGGCCGCTTTGCGGGCAGCCAGCGGCTCAATGACCGTGCCGTGGGGGTCGTCGATGAGCACGAGGATGTGGGGCAGCTCCAGGGCGGCGCCCCGGCGGATGCGCATGCGTGGGGGCAGGCGGTCGAGGATGGTGCCTTCGGTGGCGCGCATGAGAGTCTGAGAGCCGGGGGTATAGTCGTAACACTCCAGGTCCAGGGCCAGCATGATGCCGTGGCGAGTGCGGCCTTCGGCGGAGCGTTCCACCAGGATCATGCCGTCGTGCGTTGTGAGCAGGCCCTGGGAGAGATAGTCGCGCATGGCGGCCTGGGTGGAGGCCACACGGGCTTCTTCGGCGGGTGTGCCCAGCAGAATTTCAGGCAAGGTGAGGTGGTAGGTGGAAGGCGCATCGCCGACCAGGGCGCGGACCTGTTCCCAGTATTCGGGCTCGGAGGTGAACTGGTCGCAGGCAATGACGGCCCACTTGTGCAGGTCGATGCCTGAGGCGGGGAGCAGGATTTGCGGAGCTTGAATGCCAATGGAGGGGTAGGTTTTCATAACAGCTATTTTAAGCACTTTCTGCGGGATTGGATAGGAGAAACCAAAAAGAACACCCCGCGTCACATACGCAGCGTGGGGTGTTCTATAGGGTAGAAATATGCGTAACTAACTTGACGAATGTCACGTTAAAACGGTATGCCTTTCGAACCCTGTGAGGGCGCCCCCACCCTACCCTCCCCCGGCTATCAAGATTCTGGATTGCATAGGCACTTTGCCGGGGGAGGAAAAGAATTCTGCAAAAGAGAGGGGCTGAAAGCCCCTCTCTTTTGCGAAATCTTCTCCCCCGCCGCTTCGGCGCTCTGACGAGAGCCCCGCCCCTGAACGAAAATATGACGAGTTTTATGCCAGCGGGTCGCGCAGCAGGTTGGGGTGGGGCCACGAGCCCGAAATTTTTAAGTGACATTGCCAAAGTAGTTACGAAAAACAAAGAGAACACCCAGTAGCGCGCCACTGGGTGTTCTCTTTGGGTAATAAATGGTTTACATTCCCGCCATGTAGGCCAGGCCCAGAGTGCCGGGGCCGGCATGGACGCCGATAACCGGGCTGACGGGGCTGACCACGGCTTCGTTGACGTCGCTCAAGGCGTACATGGCGCGGGCGCGGGTGAGCAGTGTTTCGGCGGCTTCGGGCGCGGCGGCGTGCAGGGCAGCCAGCGAGACCGGGCGGCGCCCGCCCACCCGTTCGGCGATTAATTCGAGGAGCCGGTCAATGGCTTTGTTGAGGGTGCGCACGCGCTCGACGGCCTCGATGCGGCCTTCGCGCACCTCGAGGATGGGCTTGAGATTCAAAGCGGTGCCCAGGAAGGCCTGCGCGCCGCCAATGCGCCCGCCGCGGCGGAGGAATTCGAGGGTGTCGACGACAAAGAGAATGCCCGAGTTCTTGCAGCCCTGTTCGGCAATGGTGCGACAGTCAGCCAGAGAGGCACCCTGGGCTGCAGCGCGCGCCGCAGCCAGCACGGGGAAACCCATGCACATGGAGGTGCTCAGCGAATCGACGATCTCGATGGGCGCGCCGGGGAGCATCTGCCTGGCTTGCGTGGCGGAGTCCATGGTGCCGGAGAGTTTGGAGGAGATGTGCACGCTGAGAACCTTGTAATCCTGCTCGAGCAGTTTGCTGTAGAGTTCTTTGAATGCTGCCGGCGAGGGTTGCGAAGTGCTGGGGTGGGCTTTGACGTGTGGTAGTCGCTCGTAAAATTCAGCGGGGGTAATATCAACGTTGTCGCGGTAGGTTTTGTCACCCCAGATGAGCTGGAGGGGAACGACATGTATATCATATGACTTGACCAGTTCCGCGGGGATATAGGCTGTGCTGTCAGTTACGAGGGCGACTTTCGACATAAACAACTCCTTCAAGAAATAATAGAATCAATTAGGGCTAAAGCCAGTTCGAAAACGCAATGGTTCTTGATGTAAAACCCGTGAAGGGCGAAAAGGATACGCGCTGGGCTGCCATTACAGCTACATAACAAACCACCTCGTTTACCTACCAAAAGACTTATAGTAGGATTATAGTAACTACTCAGCCAGAGGTAGAAGAGGCCCGAATTTGAGGTGTTACGGATTATAAATAATCTCCAGAACTATTCAAAGGGTGAAGATTATGACTTTCTTTAATTTGGCAAAAGACCCTCACCCTGCCCTCTTCCGGAGGGAGAGGGGGAAGCCAAATTGTCAAGCGACTTTGAGAAGACCCTATGGCAAAGATAGTTCCCCGACTCGAGGTGATTGCTAACACCTCAAATTTGGAACTATTGGAAAAAGATTGATATCTAGACGAACCTTAAATCGCCCCTGGATGCTTGACGAGCGGGACCCGTGATTATATAATTCACGGCTTGTTGAAAAGGAATCCCGGATTATTAGGGATCAAAGAGAAACGATGAATATACATGATGAAAACGGCACCACTGTGCTGCGCAGGGCGGATGAAAAAGAACCCCCGCGAACTTTAGCGAATTTGTTGATCGGTAAGCCTTTAGCGACCGCAGACGCGCCCCACGAGACGATCGGTAAGGTGGTAGGTCTGGCGGTTTTTGCTTCTGATGCATTATCGTCTACAGCTTACGCCCCGCAAGAAATCATGGCGATCTTGATCGTCGCCGGTCTCAGCTCTTACCAGTACGTGTTCCCCATTGCTTTAGTGATCGTCGGCTTGCTAGCGATTGTGACCATCTCTTACGAGCAAACCATCCACGCTTACCCCAACGGTGGCGGCGCGTTCATCGTGTCGCGCGACAACCTGGGAATGTGGGCGGGGAAAATCGCAGCGGCAGCCCTATTGAGCGATTACATCCTGACCGTGGCGGTGTCCATTTCATCCGGCGTGGCGCAAATTGTCTCAGCGTTCCCAAACCTGTTTGATTACCGGGTGTGGATCGCGGTTGGGTTGATCTTCCTGATTATGTTGATCAATTTGCGCGGCGTGCGTGAATCGGGCATCATTTTTGCGGTTCCCACCTATTTCTTTGTGGTAATGATGTTTGTGACTGTAATCGTTGGCCTGGTGCGCTATTTTAGCGGTTCGCTGGGGACGGTGATCGACCCGCCAGAGATGGAAATGCTGCACAGCACGCAGGTGGTAACGGGCTTTTTGCTGATCCGCGCCTTTGCCAACGGCACCACCGCCTTGACCGGCGTGGAAGCGATTTCCGACGGCATTCCAGCCTTCCGCCAGCCGCGCAGTCATAATGCAGGGGTGACGCTGATTTGGATGTCGTGCATCCTGGGCGCTTTAATGTTGGGAATATCCTTCCTGGGCGCTAACATTCATGCGCTGCCTTCGGAAGTAGAGACGGTGATCTCACAATTGGCTCGCACGGCCTATGACGGGCGGGGCACATTGTACTTGATGACGATCATAGCAACGATGGTGATTTTGGTTATGGCGGCCAACACATCGTTTGCCGATTTTCCTCGGCTGGGAGCTTTCGCGGCGGCAGACGGCTTGCTTCCGCGCCAACTCACCCAAAAAGGCGCCCGGCTGGTGTTCTCGCGGGGCATTGTCTTGCTGGCGTTGATGGCATCCTTGCTGGTGATCATTTTCCAGGCCAGCGTTTCGCGCCTCATCCCGCTGTATGCGATTGGCGTATTTGTGTCCTTCACCCTGTCTCAAACCGGCATGGCCCGACGCTGGTTTAAGATTGGCAAGTTGAAGGAAGGCGAGGAAGTGAAAGAGCGCAGTTCTGTCTTGCGCTATGAGCCGACCTGGAAATTTAAAATGATCATCAACGGTTTTGGGGCGGTAGCCACCTTTGCTGTGATGATTATGTTTGCCGCGACCAAGTTCATGGATGGCGCCTGGGTGATCATTCTGATCATCCCGCTGCTGGTCACTCTATTCTCGGTCATCCAGCGCCATTACATCAACCTGGCTAAGAAACTGTCGATGGATAATTACGGCAGCCCGCCGCCGCGCGTTACGCGCAACCGGGTGCTGGTGCCGATTGGCGGCGTGCACCGCGGCACATTGGCTGCGCTGCGCTATGCCCGCGCGCTTTCTGATGATATCACTGCTGTGCATATTGCTGTAGATCCCGAAGAGGCCGAGCGGGTGCGCCAGAAATGGGAGCAGTGGGGCGATGGAGTGCGCTTGATGATCGTCGAGTCTTCCTACCGTCGCTTTATGGAGCCGCTGTTGCTGTATATTGATGAAATTTATCAGCGAAAGCAGCCGAATGAGGTGATCACCATTGTGGTGCCTATGTTCGTTTCGCACAAGCGCGCGACGGATATTCTTCATACGAATACAGCCGATGCCCTGCGAGAAGCTTTAATGTTCCGCAAAGGGATTGTGATTACGAACGTGCCTTATCTGATTGACTAAGGCAGGAGAGAAGAGAAAAATATGAAAGCAGTAGTTGTAGGTTGTGGCCGCCTGGGGGCCGAATTGGCCTACCGCCTTTTTCAAAGAGGGCATGAAGTAGCGATCGTTGACCTGGATGAAAAAGCGTTTTCGAGCTTGCCTGATGATTTCGAAGGGCGCTTTAGCGAAGGCGACGCGTTGAACAAGGATGTGCTGCGACGAGCAGGCATTGAGAAAGCCGATTCGGTGGCTGTCGTCACTGATTCGGATATCTTGAATGCTACCGTAGGACACATTGCGTTGACTGTTTACCATGTGCCTAACGTTGTGGTGCGCAACTATAACCCGCGTTACCGGCCCATTCTTGAGGCTTACGGCTTGCAAATGGTGAGCGCATTGAGTTGGGGCGCCCAGCGCATGGAAGAGATGATGTACCATGCTGATGTCAAGGCCGTTTTCTCGGCGGGGAATGGCGAAGTGGAAGTCTATGAATTGGCGATCCATGAAAACTGCGCCGGACAGGTTTTGGGCGATTTGGTGAACTATGAAACTTGCGTGCCGGTTTCGGTGACGCGCGCTGGAAAGGCTATGCTGCCCAACCCGCGCCTGGTGCTGGAACTGGGCGATGTGCTGCACGTAAGCGCCACGCTGGATGGCGTTGAGTCGGTTCGAGAACGCGTTTGCCCCCCGCGGCGTAAGGAGTAGGACAATGTACGTTATTATTGGAAGCGGCGGGCGCACAGGCGCGCAACTGGCCAGCATGTTGATCAGCATGGATCATGAGGTGAGGGTGGTGGAGAACCGCCCTGAGGTTCTGACCCGCATTCACCGCGAACTGCCCACCGAAACGATTGTGGAGGGGGATTGGATGGACTTGACGGTGTTGGAGCAAGCCGGCATCCGCCATGCAGATGCACTGGCGGCCTGCACCACGCTGGACGAACAAAACCTGACTTTGTGCTATCTAGCACGCGAGCTTTTTGGGGTGAAGCGCACCATTGCGCGGGTGAACAATCCTCGTGATGCCTGGCTGTTCGACAAGACCTTCCACGTGGACGTGGCGGTGAACCAGGCGGAATTGCTTTCTAGCTTGATTCAAGAAGAAATGTCGCTGGGTGACATGATCACCCTGGTGAAGCTGCGCAAGGGCAATTACTCGCTGGTGGAAGAAAAGATTGCTCACGGCGCGCCGGCCATTGGGATTGCCATCAAAGACCTGGAATTGCCTGAGCGCTGCGTGATCGCGGCGATTGTGCGCAAGGGCGAGGTGATGATCCCTCGCGGAATCAGTATCATTGAGGAAGACGACGAGATTCTGGCGGTGACAGATCATGATGGCGCTCACCAGTTGTCCGAACTCTTCTCGCCGCCCGGCAAGCCGAAGAATGGGAATGGGAACGGAAAAAAGAAATAAAGGCCAGCGAACCTTTGACCTATACCTGACCTTAGGGTATAATCCAAATTCGCGTTAAGTGAAGTCAGCCGGCGCAGGACGCCGTTGACCAGGGAGCAGTGAAGGGTCCCGTTGCGAGAAACGAGGTGCTTCTCTGAGCCCGGTCTGACAAATTTGAGACAAGGTTATTGAGAAAGGAACGGGCATGTCAACCAAACGAACTTACCAACCCAAAATCCGCCGCCGCATGCGCGTTCACGGTTTCCGTGAACGTATGTCGACAGCCGATGGTCGTGAGGTGTTAAAGCGCCGCCGTCTGAAGGGCCGCAAGCGCCTGACGGTGACCATGAACAATGCTACCAAGCGCATTCGCTGGTAGACTTCGTCTTTAGAACCTTAAATTGTCCGTGTGGCGAGCAGCAAAGCCAGTCGCTCACCGGTCCGGTAACAGGTAAATGGGTGAAACGCGAGTTTCGCCTGACCCGATCGGCTGATTTCGAGCGGGTGCGGCAATCAGGCAAGTCGTATCCGCACCCGCTTGTTGTATTATTGGCTTTGCCAAACGAGTTGGGAACGACTCGGATTGGCATTGCGGCGGGGCGCTCCGTTGGGAACGCTGTGATCCGCAACCGGGCCAAGCGTTTGCTGCGAGCCTGTCTGGTGAGTTTGCTGCCTAAGATGGCAGAGGGTTGGGACGTGGTCTTGCTGGCGCGCAAGCCCCTGCCCGCTGCCGGATATTGGCAGGCACTGACGGCGCTGGAAGCGACCCTGATGCGCGCCGGGCTGTTGAAAGCACGGTGAGGTGAAATGAGCGAAGACTACGCAAGCGAGCCCAAGCTGCGCGATTTGCCGGTTACGTTTTGGAACCTGCCGCGAATCGCGTTGTTGGGGTTAATTCGCGGGTACCAAAAGTTTATTTCACCCGGTTTGCCGCCGGATACCTGCCGGTTCTATCCTTCATGTTCCCATTATGGTTATCAGGCAATTTATAAATACGGCGCGATCAAAGGTAGTTTTATGGCTGCCTGGCGGGTGCTGCGCTGCAACCCGTTTAATAAGGGCGGGTTTGACCCGGTGCCGTAATCCGTTTGCAAGCTGTTTGAAAAAAATGGAGTTAATCTCTTGCGCACTACTTTCCTAAATTCAAAAAGAATGCTGTTATTCAGCGTGCTGCTGATGGCGAGCCTGTTGGTGAGCGCCTGCGGCGTGATGCCTAATAAATCCTGGCCCGGCCTGGCAGCTGATGAGAACACGGTGTACGTGACCTCGGACGGCCAGCTTCTGGCGGTGAAAGAGGGCGCCCAGATTTGGCGTTTCCCCGAAAAGGTCAACCAAAACCGCTTGATCATGTCTGCTCCCGCGGTCGGCGGCGGCAAGGTTTTTGTGGGCGATTCGGCCAACAATGTGTATGCCATCGACGCGGCGACCGGTGCGCAGTCGTGGATCAATGAAGAACAAGACGGTAAGGGGCGGATTGTGGGTGGCCTGGCTGTGGTTGACGGCACCCTGTTGATTCCCTCCACCGATCACTTCTTGTATGCTCGCGACCTTAACGGCACCTTGAAGTGGAAGTTTGAGGCGCGCAACACTTTGTGGACACAACCGGTCAGCGACGGGAAGACCGTTTACCTGGCGAGCTTGGATCACTACCTGTATGCCATCGATCTTGCGACGGGCACGTTGCAGTGGGAATTGGATTTGGGCAACGCTTTGCTCGCTGTTCCAGCCTTGAATGGGAATAACCTGTATGTTGGAACCCTGGGGAGCGAGATGGTTGCCGTTGAGAAAGCCACTGGTAAAGTCCTATGGCGGTCGGTGGTTGAAGGCAGTGTCTGGTCGAAGCCGTTGCTGGTCGAAGACACTTTGTTCTTCGGCACCGAGGCGGGAAAAGTGTACGCGATGAACACCACCGACGGCGTTGTCAAATGGCAGATGGACGCGGGCGGCGCGGCACTGGGTACGCCGGTTGTGTTTGGCGAAGGGATGGTTATTACTACCGAGAGCGGCGAAGTCAACATGTACACCCTCGAAGGCGGGCGACCGTGGTCGCGCCAGCTCAACGGCAAGCTGTATTCATCACCCGTGGTGGTGAATGAGCGGGTGGTTGTGGCGGGTTTGGAAACCGATACGCTGTTGGCGACGTTTGAAGCCAGCGGCACACCCTCCTGGACTTTCAACCCGGCTAAGTAAGTGGAGTAAAAATGGATATTTGGAATGCAATAATTATTACACCGTTCACCAACGTTTTGCTGCTGATCTATAACTTTGTCGGGCAGAACTTTGGCGTTGCGATCATCTTGTTTACCCTGCTGATTCGCCTCATCACCCACCCGCTGACGGTTTCGCAGATTAAGGGCGCCCAGGGCATGCAAAAATTGCAGTCTGATAAGCGCTTCCAGGAGATGCAAGAGAAGTACAAGAATGATAAGGAGAAGCTGGCCCAGGAGCAGATGAAGCTGTACCAGGAGTTGGGTATTAACCCCCTTTCATCTTGCTTGCCCATGCTGATCCAGTTCCCGATCATCATTGGCCTGTACCAGGCTTTGATCAAGGCCATGGCTAACACACCCCTGGATCTGCTGAATTTGAGCCGCATTATCTGGCCGTTTGTCGATTCTTCATCGATCATCCCTTTGAACAACCGCTTCTTGTGGATGGATTTGAGTCAGCCAGAACGCCTATACATACCTGGTTTAGCCTTCGGCATCCCAGTGCTGGCGGTGGTTGTGGCCATCACTACCTATATCCAATCGAAACTTCTTTCCCCCACTGCAAATACCAGCAACCCGAAAGACCAGTCGGCGATGATGACCAACATGATGAACATCTACATGCCCTTCTTGATGGGCTATATGGGCTACACGCTGGCATCGGGCCTGTCGGTCTACTTCATTGCCGGTAACATCATCGGTATCGGACAGTACGCGCTGTTGGGCAAGGTGAACTGGCGGAACCTGCTGCCAAACTTCAAGCCCGCGGCGCCGCCGCAGCCCGATTCCAAAGTAAAGCGAGGCAAAAAATGAGTGCAGAGCGAACGACCCTGGAAGTCATTGCGCCAACCGTTGAAGAAGCTGTTCAGAAGGGACTCTCGCAGCTCAATCTACGCGAGGACGAGGTGGAGCTTGAGGTGCTGGACAGCGGCAGCCGTGGCTTGTTTGGCATTGGCAGCCGCCAGGCGCGGGTCAAACTGAGCCTGAAGGGCGCCGCGGAAGCCAAGCCGGTAAGCAAACCCGTGCAAGCTCCGGCGGCGCCGGTGAGCGCAAAGGTTGTGGAAGCGCCCGCTCAGGCGAGCAGCGCAGGCAGCGAGGTTGTGGCGGAAGGCGAAGAAGACGAGGCTGTGGTGGTTGCTCGGATGATTGTGCAAGACCTGCTGGATAAGATGAAAGTCCATGCCAAGGTCAATGCGCAGATGCAACAAGCACAGGATGCGCACGATGAGGACACCGTGGTGGTGAACATTGAGGGCGACGACCTGAGCATTTTAATTGGACGGCGCTCTGAGACGCTGAACGCACTTCAATACATCACCAGCCTGATTGTGGGCAAGCGCCTGAATCATTGGGTGCCGGTGACGATCGACGTGCAGGGATATCGGGCACGGCGCGAGCGCCAGTTGCGCGTCCTGGCGCGGCGCATGGCTGACCAGGCCATTCACACCGGCAAGCGCCAGACGCTGGAGCCGATGCCCGCGGCGGAGCGGCGCGTGATCCACATGGAGCTGCGCGACCATCCGGATGTGGTGACGGAAAGCACCGGCGAAGAGCCGAACCGCAAGATCACGATTGTTTTGAAGAAATAAGAAAAGCAGGGGCAATTCATGAATTGCCCCTGCTTTTGGTGAAGGCGTTTCCACCCCTGGAAGCGCCTTCTTTTGTATAATGGGAGGGTGGAAAGGAGCAAGATTATGCGTGCTGTCGATATCATCATCAAAAAACGCGACCAGGGGGAACTGACCAAAGAAGAGATCGAATTCTTTGTGCAAGGCTTCACCCGTGGAGAAATCCCCGATTATCAGGTGGCTGCCTGGGCTATGGCCGTTTTACTCAACGGCATGACCGACCAGGAAACCACCGACCTGACCCTGGCGATTGCCCATTCGGGCTCGGTGCAGGATTTGAGCGGAGTCGTGGATATTGCCGTGGATAAACACTCGACCGGCGGGGTGGGGGACAAGACCACCCTGGTGGTGGAGCCGGTGGTGGCGGCCTGCGGGCTGGCGGTGGGCAAGATGTCGGGGCGCGGTTTGGGATTTAGCGGCGGCACGCTGGATAAGCTGGAGTCGATCCCTGGCTACCGCACCAACCTTACGACCGAGGAGTTCATGGCTCAGCTCAAGCGTATTGGGCTGGTATTGACCGGGCAGAGCGGTGATCTGGCCCCCGCCGATGGCAAGCTCTATGCGCTGCGGGACGTGACCGGGACGGTGCCTTCCACGCCCTTGATTGCCTCATCCGTGATGAGCAAGAAGATTGCAGGCGGCGCCCAGGCCATTGTGTTGGACGTGAAAGTCGGCCTGGGGGCTTTCATGGAGACGGTGGAGGATGCCCGCAAACTGTCGGAGCTGATGGTGGCAATTGGAAAGCTGAGCGGGCGCAAGGTGGTGGCGCTGCTTTCAGACATGAACCAACCGCTGGGGCAGGCCGTGGGCAACGCCTTGGAACTGCGTGAGGCCATTGATACGCTGCATGGGGGCGGCCCGGCGGACTTTCGGGAGCACTGCCTGGTGGTGGCCAGCCACATGCTGCGCCTGGGCAACAAGGCTGCCAGTTTGGAAGAGGCGCGCCAGATGGCGGAGGCGGCCATCTGCGATGGGCGCGGTTGGGGCAAGTTCCGCGAACTGGTGGAAGCACAGGGTGGGGACGTGAGCGCGGTGGATGAGCCGGAGCGACTGCCCAAGGCGGCATATGTGATGGAGATGCGCGCTGAAAAGGCGGGCTGGCTGGCGCAGGTGAATGCGCGGGTGGTCGGTGAGACCTCGGTCACGCTGGGGGCTGGGCGGGCCCAAAAGAGCGACGCCATTGATCACGGTGTGGGAATCCTGGTGCACCAAAAGGTGGGCGAGCGGTTGGAGGCGGGCGAGACGTTGTTCACCATCCACGCGCGCAACCAGGCCGAGGCTGAGCAAGCTAAAGAGGCCTTGGGGCAGGCGCTGGCGTGGAGCGAGCAGCCCGCGCCGGAACTGCCGTTGTTTTATGGGGTGATTGAATAGAATAGGGTACGTTGTTACTCTAATGATATTGTCGTGATTTTAACACTGAGGGAGCAAGATGCGTAAATTAGGAATTCTACTTTTTGTTGTCTTACTGCTTTCGGCCTGTGGCCCGGCGCAAACCGCCGTGCCTACCAGCCCGCCGGAAGCGCCTACAAATGCCCCTGTGGTGGCTGAACCTACTGTTGAGCCAACCCAGGCCCCCACCGTGGAGCCGACCAAAAAGGTCTACCCGACCTGGACTCCCCGGCCTACGTCTACGCCTTTTCCAACCAACGAGCCCCTGCCGTTTGAGGAGACATCATTGGCCGAGTTGGCCCGGGCCCGCGGCATTGATATTGGCGCGGCGGTTTCGGTGGACCCGATGTTGAGAGATTCGCAGTATAGCGAACTGCTGGCGCGCGAATTCAGCCTGATGGTGGCCGAAAATGCGCTCAAGCCGGGACCGCTCCAGCCACAGCAGGGTGTGTTTGACTTTAGCGGCGGGGATGCGCTGGTGGCCTTCGCAGAAGAAAATGGAATGCGGATGCGTGGGCACACCTTGCTGTGGCACCAGCAGTCGCCGGCGTGGATGGAGAAAGGCAACTTCAGCCGCGAGGAAGCCATCCAGGTGCTGGAGGAGCACATCGCTACGGTGACGACTCATTACAAGGGCAAGGTTTACGCCTGGGATGTAGTTAACGAGGTGATTGACCAGGGCGGGAATGGCTTGCGCGATTCTTTCTGGCTGCAATCCATCGGACCAGATTACATCGAGATTGCTTTCCGGGCTGCGCGGGCTGCCGACCCGGATGCTCTGCTGTTCTTCAATGAATACGGTGCTGAAGGAATGGGGGGCAAGTCGGAGACGCAGTATGCGTTGTTGAAAGACCTTTTGGACAAGGGTGTACCGATTGACGGCGTGGGGCTGCAAGCGCACTTGCAGTATCAGGGCGGGCCAAACCAGATGGATTTCGAGCGTAACATGCAGCGCCTGGCGGATTTGGGTTTGATCATCCACATCACCGAGCTAGATATCCGCCTGCCTTCCCCAGCGACCCAGAAGGTGCTGGACGAACAAGCCGAGTTCTACCACATGGTGGTCACGGCTTGCGTGAACCAACCTGCTTGCAAGGCGGTGATCTTGTGGGGCGTTTCGGATAATTACTCGTGGATCCCTGGGCAGTACCGCGGGATGGGCGAGGGGTTGCTTTTCGACCTGCTGTACAAGCCCAAACCGGCTTACCATGCGGTGTATGAGGCATTGAAGCAGTAGCCCGTGTATCCTTCCTGGGTCTTTGGACTTGAGGAGCGGGGGAGAGATACCCCGCCTACAGGCGTCCGATGTAGCCCGGGTATCCTTGCCCGGGTCTTTGAGCTGGGGAGCGCGGGGTAGGGATACCCCGCCTACTGGCAAGGGTTGTTTGCCCACCCGGCAGACCCGCCGGGCCGGTAGGCCAGGCAGGTCTTGCGCGAAAGCCCAGTCGCCTTGCCCGCCGACAAATCGTTGAACTAGACGGAGCAACCCGCCTTAAGGACCTGCCTCTACCACAGATGAGTATGCGTGGGCCTCAAGCCGAAAGTTGAGATGTGTAGACATAAGATGCGTTCACCTACGCCGGCTGAAGCTGCAAAGCGGGTTAATTTCTGGATAGGGTGGGCGTCTGGTTTATAGAGGTGTGATTGAATTGTGTTATAATCCAGCCTCGAAGAGTGATGATGGAAACGAGTACACTCGCTGAAAGCCGCCAGCGAACCCGGGAGTGGTGAGAGCCGGGCCGGTGAAACGAGTGGAAAATCCTTCCGGAGCTGCAACCTGAACGCGAGTAAGCTCGCCAGTAGGGGCGCCGGTTTCGCCAACCGTTACAAAGGGCGCGGGTATTCTTGCAAAGGCAAATGTACCCGGCAGAGTGCTCACCGCAGGGTGAGAAACAGGGTGGTACCGCGAGACAACCTCGTCCCTGATGGGCGAGGTTGTTTTTTTTAATTCAAGCAAACATCAGCAGAGATTATCGATGCTCAGGAGGCAGAAAGTGTTTAAACCGGTTTCACCAAAGCTAAATGTCACGATCATGGAAGAGGGCGTGCTGCGCTTCTGGAAGTCGCACGATGTCTTCCACCAGTCGATGGACGCGCGCCAGGGCGGCCCGGAGTTCGTCTTCTATGAAGGCCCCCCGACGGCCAATGGGCGCCCGGGCGTGCATCACGTGCTGGCGCGCGTTTTCAAGGATATCTTCCCGCGCTATAAAACCATGCGCGGATACCACATCTCTCGGCGCGGTGGGTGGGATACCCACGGTCTGCCGGTGGAGATCGAGGTGGAGAAGAAGCTGGGTTTCACTAACAAGCAGCAGATCGAAGACTACGGTATCGACAAATTCAATGCGCTGTGCCGCGAATCGGCCTTCGCTTATATCCAGGATTGGGAAAAGCTGACCGACCGGATCGGCTTCTGGGTGGACCTGGAAACGGCTTACGTGACCTATAAAAACGAATACGTGGAGTCGGTGTGGTGGATTCTTAAGAATTTTTGGGAGAAAGGGCTGGTGTACCGCGGGTTTAAGGTAGTGCCTTACTGCCCCCGCTGCGGCACGCCGCTCTCGGACCATGAGGTGGCGCTGGGGTACGACGATGCTGTGGACCCCTCGGTATTCGTGCGCATGCCTCTGGTAGAGCAGCCGGGTACCTCGCTTCTGGTGTGGACGACCACACCCTGGACGCTGCCGGCCAACGTGGCGGTAGCAGCCCATCCGGACGTGGATTACGTCAAGCTGGAGCGGGACTTGCCCGAAGGCGGCACGGAGTGCCTGGTGATGGCGGAGGCGTTGGTAAAGACCGTGTTTGGAGACGAATCGGTGAAGGTGGTTGAACGGTTGAAAGGCAAGGCCTTGAAGGGCCTGCACTACAAGCCGCTGTTCACCTTTGTGCCCCCCGACAAACCTGCTCACCGCGTGGTGCTGGCGGACTTTGTGACCATTGAAGACGGCTCGGGGTTGGTGCACATCGCTCCGGCCTTTGGCGCCGAAGATATGAATTTGGCTCAGAAAGAAAACCTGCCGGTGGTGATGACCATCGGCGACGACGGCGCCTTCATCTCCGACGTGCGCCCGTGGGCGGGCAAGTTCGTCAAGGATGCCGACCCGCTGATCACCAAAGACCTGGAAAACCGCGGTCTGCTGTTGAAGGCAGGGACGATCACGCACACCTACCCATTCTGTTGGCGCTGCACGACGCCGCTGCTGTATTACGCGCGCCCGACCTGGTACATCCGCACCAGCCAATTCCGTGACCGGTTGGTGGGGTTGAATGAGCGCATCAACTGGTATCCGGGGCACATCAAGAACGGGCGCTTCGGCAACTGGCTGTCGAATAACATCGACTGGGCCCTGGGCCGCAACCGCTACTGGGGCACGCCGCTGCCTGTGTGGACCTGCGATTCCTGCGACCACGAGTTAATGGTGGGCTCGGTGAAGGAGCTTTCGGAGCTGGCAGGGCGCGACCTGAGCGAGTTGGATTTGCACCGCCCGTACGTGGACGAAGTGCGCCTGTGCTGCCCGAAATGCGAAAAAGGCAAGATGAAGCGTGTGCCGGAATTGATCGATGTGTGGTTTGACTCGGGCTCGATGCCGGTGGCGCAGTGGCACTACCCCTTCGAGAACCAGGAAGCCTTTAAAGAGCAATTCCCCGCCGATTACATCTGTGAAGCGGTGGATCAGACCCGCGGGTGGTTTTACTCGCTGCACGCCATCAGCACCTTGTTGTGGGATCAGGAATGCTTCAAGAACGTGCTGTGCCTGGGCTTGATCCTGGACAAGGACGGTTTGAAGATGTCCAAGTCACGCGGGAATATCGTCAGCCCGTGGGAGGTAATCAACCAGCACGGCGCAGATGCGGTGCGCTGGTATCTGTATACGGCGACCCCGCCGGGACAAGAGCGGCGCTTCTCTTCCGATCTGGTTGGCGAGGTGGTGAGCAACTTTACCCTCACGCTGTGGAACACCTATTCCTTCTTTACAACCTACGCCAACCTGGACGGTTGGAAGCCTGGCGAAGACGAAACGCTTGAATATAGCGCGCTGGATCGCTGGCTGCTTTCGGCGCTGAACGCCCTGGTGCGGGATGTGACCGCTGCTTATGAAGCTTATGATGTGCTGGGCGCCACCCGTCCCATCGAGGCGTTTGTGGACCAGCTTTCCAACTGGTATTTGCGCCGCTCGCGCCGCCGCTTCTGGAAGAGCGAATCGGATGGTGATAAGCGCGCCGCTTATGCTACGTTGTACCAGGCGTTGGTGACGTTGAGCAAACTGCTGGCCCCGGCCATGCCTTTCCTGGCGGACGAGCTGTACCAGAACCTGGTGCGCACGGAGGATGAATCAGCGCCTTTGTCGGTGCATCTGGCCGATTGGCCCAGCTACGATGCTGCGCTGGTGGATGACCGCCTGAACAAAGAGATGGGGCTGGTGATGAAGCTGGCTTCGCTGGGCCACGCTGCCCGCAACAAGGCCAACCGCAAGGTGCGCCAACCGCTTTCTGAGGTGGCTTTCTCGGTGGGTACTGCGGACGAGTTGGGCGTGCCCGAGAAATACGCTGATCTGCTGGAAGACGAATTGAATGTGAAGCACGTTCGCTTGTTGAGCGCGGCGGCTGAGGCAGTGTCTTACAGTTTGAACCCGCTGCCCAAGCAGTTGGGGCAGAAGTACGGTAGCCGCTTCCCGGGCATTCGCCAGGCGGTGCTGGCACTGGAGGCTGCTCCAGCGGCGCAGGCTCTGCTGGCGGGGCAGACGGTGAGCGTGACGGCGAATGGCGAGAGCTACGATTTGCTGCCCGAAGAGGTGGAAGTACGTGTGACGGCACGGGCCGGGTATGCGGTGGCGGCCGAAGGAGCTTATCTGGCAGCCCTGGTCACCGACCTGACACCCGATCTGGTGCGCGAGGGGTTGGCGCGCGAATTTGTGCGCCGTGTGCAAGATCTGCGTAAGACAGCCGGGTTGGATATCTCCGATCGTATCCGGGTGAGTTACCAGGCCTCGGCTGGATTGGCCGAAGCGGTGGTGGCTTTCCGAGAGTACATCATGAATGAGACCCTGACTGTTGAGCTGAGCCAGGCTGCGCCTGACGAAGGCATGGCGGTGGTGGAAGATGCCTTTGATGGCGAGACCGTGACCGTTGGGCTGGAGAAGGCGGGATAATCCTTCGGGGTTGAAACCCCTCTTCAGTACATAGAAGCCATTGAACAGGCGGGTATCTTACCCGCCTATTTTTAGTTCTGTTTTGCGGACATGGCGAGGTTTTGTGAATGGTATTTTTGGGCGTTTGGAGGTTGTTTCGTCGGGGTTGAAACCCCTCCTCAGTACGTGGAAACCATGAACGCGTATCGGAAAACGGACTTCACAAGAGGTTTGAGAAGGTTTGGGGGGCAGCAATGTTTACTTTTATGCGCCTTTTGGTACAATTTCATTATGGATAAGGTTTCTCTGCAATTGCGCGCATTGCGCCGGGAATGGTTTTGGCTGGCCGTTGTGTTTGCGGGGATGCTGGTGTTGGGAGGATGGACGCTTGCGCCGTTAACCAGCGCACAGGGGATGTGGACCTGGCTGGCGACGGCCGGGGTGCTAATGGGTTACCAATTAGCGCATTTGCGCATGCACTTGAAGGACAATCTCCCGCTGGGGGAGGAGGGTGGTTTGTTCCCCAGCCTGGGCGCAGCCAATTGGGTGACCATGCTGCGGGCCGGGCTGTTGGCGCTGCTGGCGGGGTTTGCCTTTGCGCCCCGCCCCGCGGGTTGGGTGATTTGGCTGCCGGGTGGTTTATACATCGCGGCGGCGCTGATGGACTTCCTGGACGGCTACCTGGCGCGCATCACCCGCCGGTCCAGCCGGTTGGGTGAAATTTTGGACATGCACTGGGACGGGTTTGGCATGTTGGCGGCGTGCTGGCTGTTGGTGCGTTACGACCAGACCCAGGCATGGTTTTTGGTCATCGGGCTGGCACGCTATCTATTCCTGGCGGGTATGCGTATTCGCGAGTGGCTGGGCCGCCCGAACTATCCCCTGCCGCCTAGCATGATCCGGCGCGCAATGGCCGGCGCGCAGATGGGCCTGGTGGCAGCGCTGCTGTTGCCAGTGTTTGGCCCTCCAGTCACGCATGCCGCAGCGGTGGTGTTTTCTGCGCCGTTTTTGTTGGGGTTCACTCGGGATTGGTTCTATGTGAGCGGCGTTTTGCCCCAGCCTGGGCGCGAACAGCGGAAATTTTCCAACTGGCAAGAGCGCCTTCCGCTGGCATTGCGAATGCTTTTGTGGGCGCTGCTGGTCGCGGCTGTGGGAGACCATATCCTTTTCGGTCATTCGCAGCCGGTTGTCCTGGTGGTTTTGGTGGCCGGTCTGGCGGCTGTGGGCGCCGGGGCAGCCGGTAGGGCTGCCGCCTTGGGCATGGCCATTCTGAGCGGGTTTATCCTCCGTGCCAATCCGGGTGCTGTTTTATATTGGGCGATCTTATTCGCCGGGATCGGTTTGTTTCTGGCGGGAACGGGAAGGTATTCATTATGGAAACCGGAAGATTGGTTGATTTACCACAGGCCGGGCGAAACCCATCCCGCCGCCAGATAGGGCGGGCTGCCTGGCTGGCACTGGCCTGGGGGGCGGCCTTCTTCCTGCTGTGGCTGGCGCTGCGGCAGACCAACCTTGGCGCCATATGGGGCGCGATCACTGGTCTGCGGTTATGGCAAGTGGCAGTGCTGATAGTGGCTAACTTGCTCATCCTGAGTTTATACGCATGGCGCTGGCAAATGGGCATTTCGGCTTTGGGGCATCGTGTTGGGTTGGGCTCGCTGCTGGCTTACCGTCTGGCGGGGTTTGGAGTGAGCTACTTCACACCGGGGCCACAGGTGGGTGGCGAGCCGCTTCAGGCTTACCTGTTGGGTCATAGGAAAGGTTTGGATGCGGGTCCGGCTGCCGCCAGCGTATATTTTGACCGTGTTGTGGATATGCTGGCGAATTTCACCGTGCTGGCGGCGGGTATAGCCGCCTTGGGGCTGACCAGCGCCCATCCGGGCCGCTTTGGGCCGGGCAGTTGGGTGGGGGCAGCGGCAGCGCTGATCCTGCCGCTTTTGCACTTGGCCGCGCTGCGGGCAGGCCGCCGCCCGTTGGCAGCGGCTGGAGAACGGCTCTTTGGTTTGAGCAGGAGAGGCCGGCTTGGGCAGATTTTGGCGGCGCTGGCCGATATGGAAACCCAGATTGGACGGCTTCTGCGCGAACGCCCCAATTCGGTTATAAGAATCACTCTGCTTGCTGTCCTCATCTGGCTGGTAATGATCGTTGAATTTGGCTTGTTACTGCGCTTCTTGGGTATTCCGGCTGGGGCGCTGGAGGTGTTGGCAATCATGACTCTGGCCCGGCTAGCGATCCTAATGCCCATCCCGGCAGGGTTGGGCGTTCTGGAGGCAGGGCTGGGCCTTGGGGTGCAGATGGCTGGGTATGACCCGGCGCTTGGCATCGCCGCGGCATTAATGATTCGCGCGCGTGATCTCACCCTGGGGGGGTTGGGGCTTTGGTTGGCTTTTTGGTTGGTTCGCAAGAATGCCGGTAAAGGAGGTTGGCGTGAAGATCAAAATCGGTAAGTTGGAATGGGTGATGATCGCTGCTACTGCGATCACGACGGTGATCCATCTGGTATTGGGGTTTCAATACACCGATGTGCTTTTCTTGCTCAACGCAGCGGGGTTTGTGGGGTTGCTTGGGGCCTATCTGCTGCCGTGGGACTTCTTGGACCGCTTCCGCCAATTGGCGCGCTGGGCGTTGGCCGGGTATTCTGCGCTGACAATTGTTCTGTATGTGATGATGAATGGCTCATTGAACCCCATTGGGATCACATCAAAAATAGCCGAGGTGGTGCTGCTCCTCACACTGATGTTTGACCCGAAGAAGCGCTGAGCAAGGACGGATGAAGTTTCTCTAGGAACTGCCGTGGTAGGTCCCGCATTTTGGGGTTCACCACGCCAATTTCCAACGAACCCGGATTAAACCATCTGACGGGTCATGCGGTGTGTGCTAAACTGAAAACCAAGTTTCTGGTAGAACGAGATGGCTTGGGCGTTGAAGTCATGGACGCTCAGTTCCAGGGTGGATGCGCCGTGGTCTCGGGCCCACTGTTCCGCGGCGCGCATCAAGGCCTGGCCTGTTCCGCAGTGTTGGCAGGTAGCCGCGACTCCGATCTCTTCTACCGAGCAAAACAGGCGCGGGGTGAAGATGGGCAGCGGGGGTGGGTTGCGAAGCAGCAGGTGGACGAAGCCTACCGGGTTTCCGTCCATCTCAGCCAGGAGAAGGGCCTCCGCCGGTGCGCTGAGAATGGCATCCGTTCTTTCTTCAAACCACGCGTCCCATTCCGGCTCAGGAGGAAAGCAAAACAGGTGCGGCTCGTGATCAACGTGCAGGGCGTGCAGTTCGCGGTGCAGGGCGCTGAGTGTGGGAATATCGGCGAAGTTTGTCGGGCGAACAGTGATCATTTTGAAATTCCTTTGCTTTATTTATAGCACGACGGCCAAAATGGCTGTATATTAATGAGTATTGAAACCTTACGCTGAACTTCCGCCAGTCGGCGGTACCTACGCCTTGTTCCTGTTCCTGCCCCGGCCGAGCGAAATCACGATTGGGAAGCTGGGGCGTTTTCAGTTTCCTGCCGGGGCTTATGTCTACGTGGGCAGTGCACAAGGTTCGGGCGGCTTGCGGGCCAGGATTAAACACCACCTGCGTATTGCCGAGAACCCGCGTTGGCATATCGATTATTTCCGGCCCTATGCAGACCTGGTTGGCTTTTGGTTCGTTGTGGGCCGCGAAGCGCTAGAATGTGCCTGGAGCCAGCGTCTGTCCAGGATGTATCAATCGCGGGCCATTGCTCCTGGTTTTGGCGCCGGAGATTGCCGTAAGGGCTGCGCGGCGCACTTCTGGTGGGTGGGGGAGCGGCAAGATGTGTTTGGGGAAAGCCTCATTATCGAGTAAAATGGGGGTCAGTCTACTCGGAGGAATTCTCTTTTGAAATATTACGTTCGAGCTTATACGTTTTTGGCGCTGGTTGCAGGCGTCATTGTTGCGTTAGATCAATGGACAAAAGAACTGGTGCGGGCCAACATCCCGATGGGCTCCTCCTGGATGCCCTGGGAGTGGTTGGCCCCTTACGCTCGGATTGTCCATTGGTACAACACGGGGGTGGCTTTTGGGATGTTTCAGGGCCAGAATCTGATCTTTTCGATCCTGGCGATCATCGTTTCGCTGGTGATCGTCTTTTACTTCCCGCATGTGCCCGAGCAAGAGCCCCTGCTGCGGCTGGCTATGGGAATGCAACTGGCTGGAGCCCTGGGCAATTTGATTGACCGGGTCAGCATCGGGCATGTGACCGATTTTGTCTCTGTAGGCACTTTCCCGGTGTTCAACGTGGCGGACGCCAGCATCACGGTTGGCTGCGCCATTTTACTGTTGACGGTCTATATGCAAGATCGCCGGCAGCGCAAAGAAAAAGCCGTTGAAGCGGCTGTGCCTGTTGAGCTAGATGTGAAGCAGGACGAAAGCGAGCTACCCCCGGCATGAGCGATACTGTTCACCGGTTTGTTTACCCTGCTGGTTCAGGGCGTTTGGATAAATTTCTAGTAGAGCAGTTGCCCGAGTTCACCCGCTCACGCTTGCAAGGGCTCATCAAGGATGGCTTTGTACAGGTGAACGAGAAAGTTGCGACAAAAACCGGGCTGACTGTGGAAGCGGGAATGGAGGTGGTGGTGCGTGTCCCTCCGCCTCAGCCGTCTGACCTGGTGGCCGAAGACATTCCCCTGGAAGTGATTTTTGAGAACGATGATCTCATCGTAGTGAATAAGCCAGCGGGGATGGTGGTGCACCCGGCAGCCGGGCATGCCAGCGGCACGCTGGTTAATGCGGCGCTGGGCTATGCGCCAGACCTGGAGGGAATTAGCGGGGAGCAGCGCCCTGGGTTGGTTCACCGCCTGGACAAAGACACCTCAGGGTTGATTCTGCTGGCAAAAAATGACCGCGCTTATCATTGGTTGCAGGACCAGTTCCGCTTGCGGCAGGTGAAAAAGGTTTACCTGGCCCTGGTGGATGGACATCCGCCCACGCCCACGGGGCGAATTGAAGCAGCGATTGGGCGCGACCCGAGCCAGCGCAAGAAGATGGCGGTGGTGCCGGATGCGAAGGGACGCGAATCGGTGAGTGAATATTTCACTCGCGAGGTGTTCCCGGAACACACCCTGCTGGATGTGCATCCACACACCGGGCGCACCCACCAGATCCGGGTGCACCTGGCCTTTTTGGGCTGCCCAGTGACCGCCGACCCGGTTTATGGGACGCGCAAACCGAGCATTGATTTGAAGCGGCATTTCTTGCACGCTTATAAGCTGACCGTGCGGCTGCCGGGCGAGAGCGAGGAGCGCACCTTTGAGGCGCCGCTGCCCGCCGAGCTGGAAGCCGTTCTGGCCGATTTGCGCCACAACAGCTAATTTTCTTAGGAGCCCGCAACATGAACATCGTCGATTTGCGTTCCGACACCGTGACCCAACCTACCCCCGAGATGCGCGACGCCATGGCAGCGGCGGTGGTGGGGGATGACGTGATGGAGGAAGACCCGACCATCAATCGCTTGCAAGCGATGGCCGCGGAGCGCATGGGCAAAGAAGCCGGGCTGCTGGTACCTTCGGGGACGATGGGCAATTTGGCGGCGGTGCTGGCGCACTGCGGGCGCGGCGACGAGGTGATTCTGGGAAACCTGGCGCACACGTTTTTGTTCGAGGCGGGCGGGATAGCCGCGCTGGGCGGGGTTCACTCGCACACGCTGCCCAACCAGCCCGACGGCACGCTGAACCTGGAACACATTCACGATGCGATCCGCTCGGAGGATGTCCACTTTCCGGTGACCCGCTTGATCTTGCTGGAAAACACCCACAACCGCTGCGGCGGGGTGGTGCTGGGCCTTGACTATATGGCTCGGGTGGGCGCATTGGCGCGCGAATACGGGTTGAAGATCCACCTGGATGGCGCCCGGCTGTTCAATGCGGCGGCGGCGCTGGGCGTTGCAGCGGCGGAGCTAACCAAAGATGTCGACACGGTCACGTTTTGCTTGAGTAAAGGCCTGTGCGCTCCGGTCGGCTCGGTTCTGTGCGGCTCGACGGAATTTATTCATCAGGCGCGGCGGGTGCGCAAGCAGCTGGGCGGCGGGATGCGCCAGGCGGGCGTGGTGGCGGCGGCGGGGATTGTGGCGCTGGAAAAAATGACGGAGCGGCTGGTGGAAGATCATGCCCGCGCGCAGAAATTGGCGCGGGGGTTGGGAGAATTGGCGGGGCTGGTGGTGGAAACGCCCGTGCCCGCGACGAACATGGTTTTTGCCCGACTGGCAGAGAGCGTGCCTTTTGGCGCGAAGGAAACCGTCCGGCGGTTGGCCGAGCGAGGCGTGAAAGTTGGCGCCACCGGTGAGCGGCGCTTCCGTATGGTGACGCATTACTGGGTTGACGACGCGGGGATTGAGCAGGCAGTTGCTGCGTTTGGGGCGGTGCTGGGCGCCTGAGGCGGGAAAAATTAGCTAATCAGCGGCGGGGCTGTCCCAAATATCCTGCGTTGGCTCGATCTGGTCGCGCCCGCGGGCTTTTGCGATATAGAGACGCTGGTCGGCCAGATCGATCATGGGATAGGCCTGGTCGCAATCTTGGGGGAAAACGGCAATGCCCTGGCTGATGGTGGGTGGGGGAATGATTTCATCATTTCGATCCAGCAGGTGGAGTTCTTGCAAGGTCAAGCGTATTCTCTGGGCAACCCGGACGGCTTGCGCGCCATTGGAGTGGAGCAGGGCGATGACAAATTCCTCGCCGCCCCAACGGCCCACCAGGTCGGTGTTCTTGATATGTTCGCGAATAGCGCCGGTCAGACCAATGAGCACTTGATCGCCGATCAGGTGCCCGTAGGTGTCGTTATACTTCTTGAAGTAGTCGATATCCAACATAATTAAGGATACCGGCCAGCCTTCTTCATGCGCTTGTCGGAGCGAATCTTGCAAGGACTGAATAAACGATCCGTGGTTGAGTGTGTTGGTGAGGCTGTCGAGGCGAGAACGCTCCACTGCTTCTTCGTGGTGCCGGGCGTTATCGAGGGCCGTGGCCGATTGGCGGGCAAAGTTTTCGAGCAGTTCCAGATCGTTCCGGTTGAAGGCGTTTTGGGTGTAGGAGGCAACTGCTACAATCCCAAAAAAATTATCCGATGAATAAACCGGTACGCCCATCCAGGATAGGCTGATTTTTGGACTGCCGATAAGGCTGGTGCGCAGGCCGATGCGGGATAAATCCTGAGGAACATTGCGCAAGAGCAGGGGCTGCCGGTGTTGAACGACCCATCCGGTAAGCGAGTCTTTCAGTTCCACCTCAAGCCCGTCGTAGAATCTCCCTTCATCGTAAAATAGATCCAGCTTAACGATGGAACCTTCGAGGAAACCTACATAATAGGTGTCTGCTTGGAAGGCTGTCTGAATCGCGAAGCTCATGATATCCACAAGATTGGAAGTTTCGATGGAGGACGCCAGGTTGCGCGTCATGTGGTTGACCGTTTCGAGGCGATTGATTTGAGTGAGCACATTTCGTTTGAGGGTGACGACGATCTCGTTGGTAGCGATGCCGATCAAAATGACCATCACAGGAAAAGTCCACTGAATGGTACGCGAGGTCTCGCCCATCCAGCGGGGTAGGAGGGCGATGGAAATCAGGGCGAAACCGATGAAGGCATAGGTGGCGACGCGGTTGGTTACCACTGCCACCATGAGCAGCAGGGTGTACAGCAGCAGCAAGGTCATGTTCGGCAGACTAACCGGCTCGATGTAATATACCCAGCCGACGATGATGCCATTGGCCAGAACAAACAGCCATTCGTCAATACGGCCTGGACGACTGCCGGGCAGGAGGAAATAGAAGAAGACGATGGTGTAAATGACGCCGAAGAAACCGGAAAAGATGTTTAGCAGGCGGGCAGATTCGGTTTGGGCAAAAAACCAACCATAAAGGATCATCCCAAAGCACAGCGTTACCCCGACGAAAATTCCCGGCAGACTGAGCCGCCGTTTTTGCGCGTCGGTTAAGGTAAGCTGCGAGGATGGGCGAGTCATTTACTCTTCCAGTGGTTCGGTGAAGTTTAGTTGGGGGAAAATTCGCGTGAAGATTCGAACGATTTTGGGATCAAAGAGGATCTCTGCCTGGCTTTGAAGGTAGTTGAGCGCTTCTTCGGGAGTATATTTTTGCGGGCGGTAGGGGCGGTCGTTGGTTAGCGCGTCGTAGACGTCGGCGACGGCGAAGATGCGCGCCAGGAGGGGGATTTCCTCGGCCCGCAGGCCATGCGGATAACCGCTGCCATCCCAACGTTCGTGGTGGTTGACCACAACCGGCAGCGCATCGTGAAGCTCGGTGACAACTTGGATGATTTGGCCGCCAATGAGCGAGTGGCGGCGCATGATTTCCCATTCAGCGCTGTCGAGCGCGCCTTTCTTGAGCAAAATGGTGTCGCTGATACCCACTTTGCCGATATCGTGCAGGATGGCGCCGCGTTTCAGCGCTTTTAGATCTGCTGAGGGCAGGCCGATCTGGCGGCCGATGGTGAGTGCAATGCGGGTGACTCGCAGTGTGTGCAGTTCGGTTTCGTGGTCGCGGGCATCCAGGGCCTTGGTGAGGGCCAGGAGGGTCTGGTCATAGGAAAGGTCCAGCTGCGTATAGGCGCGGGAAATTTCGCTGGCTTGCTGGCGCGTCTCTGATAAAAGAATAGAGCGTTCCAGGGCAACCGAGGATTGGTTGATGAGGATGCGGATTTCATCTACGGGGCGGTGCGAGGAGCTGTTGTCGTTGGTCATGGAAAGCCACAAGGCTCCGTAACAACGCCGTTGGGTTTGGATGGGGATGGCGATGAGGGAATATTGTTGGTCGATCACCTGGTAGGCAATCTGGCGAGTGTCCATCACTTCCTGGATGATTTCCAGGGGGTGGTCGTAAGAATCGGAGTTGAGGGGGAAGTGGACGCTGGCTTCGACGCGTTTGTCCTCAGAATATAGCACGAGGCCGCAGGTTTCTGCCTGGAAGATGCGGAAGGCTGTGCGGGCTATGGCCTGGGCGGCGGTGTTAAGGTCCTCGGCTTCGGTGATGCGCAGGCTGAGGTCATTGAGCAGTTGGGTGGTGCGCAGCATGGAGCGCACTTCCTGGTCAAGCAGGCAGCGTTCCAGGGCGGTGGCGGCGTGAATGGCGAGGAGATTCATGAGGAACCCCTCGCGCTCGGTAAAACCGGCGCCGGTTTTCTTGCCGAAAGCCAGGATCAACCCTAGAGGTTCGCCGTTGTTTTGAATCGGGCAAGCCAGCATGGTGCGCAGCTCAGAACGATCCAGGGTCAGGTGGGCCGTGCGCGGGTCGCGGCGGGTGTCGCGAATTCGGATTGGGTCCGTCGCCCGCGAGATTTCTGATAAAAATTGCAGTGGGGATGTGCGAATGGACTGAAACAGGTAGGGGGCTTTTCCAGACGTGCGCATTTGCCAATCGTGCTGGTCAAAGGAGGCCACCAGCACAAAGTGGTTGTTGAGGATGGATCGGGCGATTTCGGCAATGCGGGTGAGGAGGTTGTTGGCCTCGCTGATGGCAGAAAGGGAGGCTGCTTCACGCGAAAGCGCGGTGAGTTCCTGGTTGTAGCGGGATTGATCCCAGTTGTCGAGCAGGTGGGCGCTGATGATTTCGACGAAGGGGATATCCAGCGCGTCGAATTTGTTCTCTGCCGGGTCTGCCAGCAAGATACCGCCCTCAAGTTGACCGTTGAAGATCAACGGGACGAACATCTCCGAGTGAAATATTTGGGAGCCGATTTCAAGAGGGCGAATCTCTTTGATGTTGGGCTGACGGATGAGCGTTTTGTGGGCGCGAATGGCCCGGCCAGTGAGTTCGTTCGAGTAGAAGTGGCGGCAGTTGGGGGGGATGGAGGCGGCATTGGGGCCGGTGGTGGCCAGTGCGACCAGGGCTTGTTCCGTGGGCGAATGGACCATGACCGAGACCATGCCGCAGTCCAGGTTTCGCTGGAGCATGGCCGCTGTGATTTGGGCGCTGACGGGCTGCTCGATGACGTTTTCGAGCTGGCGGTCGTATTCGCTGATCTCGTGAAGACGCTGGTTTTGGCTGCGTTCGTTAGCTAACGCGCGGTTTAATTCTCGGATTTGCTTTTCATAATCGGCCACAGATGGAAGCGCCGACTGTTCGAGAGGAGAAGCGTCGGAAGCACTGGCAATGGCTGGTTTCCCGGCCAATTTGGCCTGGTGTGTAAGAAGGTTAATTTCCGTCACTCCCCATCCTAATGTTAAGAATTTTCGGTAAAGCGGTACGAGTAGCATAACATACCCCTTTGGGATGTTCAATGCAAAAAGCGTTTCGGTTTCGTATCAAAATTTGAGACGAAACAGAGGGAAGAGAAAACGTCCGAATTTGAGGCGGGCAAAGCTCGCTTTTCACATTAGTTTACAGTTTGGTGCGGTGCTACCGCCTGAAACCAGCCTGCTTTTCTTTGATATAATGAGAGAAGCCGGTGCTGCAGATTGGACGAAGAATCTGTAATACCATCCGGTTGTCCCTGATACTGTGGAGGAAACCATGCCAGAATTCTTGACGCTTGAACAAATAGACCAGGCGGTAAATGCTATTCGCGCCAAAACTTCTCTGGTTCCCAGGGTTGGTATGATTCTTGGGTCGGGGTTGAGCGGCCTGGCCGATTTGGTGGAGGAGCCGCAGATTGTGCCCTATACGGATATCCCGTTCTGGCGGATTTCGACGGTTCAAGGGCACGCTGGGCGCCTGGTGCTGGGAACCCTGGAAGGCGTTCCGGTGATGGTGCTGCAAGGGCGCACTCACTTTTATGAGGGCTACTCGATGTCCGAGATCACTTTGCCGGTACGAGTGATGAAGCGCATGGGGGCTGAGTTCTTAATTTTGACGAATGCGGCTGGGGCCATCAACCCTGATTTCGAACCGGGGGATGTTATGCTAATCACCGATCACCTGGCATTGGTGGCGATGATGGGCTTCAACCCGTTGCGCGGGCCTAATCTGGATGAGTTTGGACCGCGCTTCCCGGATATGAGTCAGACGTATGATCGCGAATTGGGGGTCGTTGCCCGCCAGACTGCCAAAAATGCAGGGCTGCTCTTGCATGAAGGGGTGTATGCGGGCTTGTCGGGGCCGTCGTTTGAAAGCCCCGCCGATTTGCGTTTCTTACGTGCAGTTGGTGCTGACGCAGTGGGAATGTCTACGGTACCAGAGGCTATTGTGGCGCGCCATTCGGGGCTGCGCACGTTGGGTTTTTCGGGAATAAGCAATAAGGCGAATCTGGACGGAAACACGCTCACTACCCACGATGAGGTTTTGGAGGCCGGGCGATTGCTGGTGCCAAAGTTGAGCACCCTTGTCCGCGGAGTATTAAAGCATTTGTAAACCGTTGAACAACCTCGTTTTGGGGTGGTCATGCAGGAAGATTTAATTGGTTTCCTTGAACAATATGAGGGGTGGATTTACCTGGTGCTGGGATTGGCAGCCGTGGTGGGTTTGCGGCGCTTGTTGCAAGGCTGGAGAGAACTGCGCGCGGCGATGTTTGGCCTGGAAAAGGAAATTGCGCAGCGCAAGCTGGTTGTGAGTCTGACCGGTTTGATCTTGTTGGTGTTGATGGTGGTGGGGGAATTTGTGGTGGCCTCTTTTGTGGCTCCGTCACGGCTGAACACGGCGGTTTTGCCAACCGCAACGCTGGACGTGCTGGCAACCCCCACGGTCACGCTGCCGGCAGTGGTGCGGACCACGCCAACGGCCATTGGGCAAGGCGCGCAGGGTTCTGATCCGGAGGCGGAAGGCTGCACGCCGGGTGTCATTGAGTGGATTTCGCCACAACCTGACGAGTCGGTGAGTGGTTCGGTCATGTTGAAGGCCACGATCAACGTACCCAACTTGGGGTTCTTCAAATATGAGTACAATCTGGCTGGAGAAGAGACCTGGGTGACTATTGCCGCGGGGAACGAACCCAAGGTGGAAGGCGAGATTGGAATTTGGAACACAGCTCAGCTCATCTCCGGAGACTACCAGTTGCGATTGGTGGTGGCGGATAATGCAAACGAGTTGTTCCCGGCCTGTATTGTTAAAGTGCGCGTAGCTAATCCTTAGTCGTAGGAGGAACCAATGCCAGCAGTAGAAGTCCGACCAGCCACAAACAGTGATTTGAACCTTATTTTATCCATGGATTTGGGATATCTCTCGCCACGCGTGTGGCAGATGGAGCGTTTGAACGGTGAAGGCCAAATGGGGGTGCGTTTTAACGAGGTGCGTCTGCCCCGTGAGGCTCGTATCGAGTATCCCCGCACCGCAGGGCAAATTTTGGATGAGAGCATTCCGGAGAAACAGGTGATCTTGACGGCTTCTAGCGAGGGGCAGTTGGTAGGGTTTGCCCGTATCGCTGATCATATTTTTCCGAAGACAGCCTGGATCAAGGACTGCGTGGTGAACGAACCGGCGCGCAGACGGGGAATTGGCACGGCGCTATTGGTGGGCGTGCAAGAGTGGGCCCTGGAGCGTAACTTCCGCCGTTTGACGATGGAGTTGCAGTCCAAGAACTACCCCGGCGTGCAATTGGCCCAAAAGATGGGCTATGCATTTGCCGGCTACAGCGATCATTATTACATGAATCAGGATATTGCTTTGTTCTTCACACTTTCCTTACGGTGAAAGCGCGGGTCAGGATCTGAGCGTATGTTTACTGTATTAAGAACAACCAGTGAAATTTTAATGGCGGGGATCGCAATCACCGCTTTCTCACTGTTGTTGTATGCGCTTTCTTTTAACCTGCGCGACCGTGTGGCTCGTTCTTTTGCTTTAATTATGGTGTGCGTGGCCGTCATTTTTACTGCCGAGGCGATTGGCAGCACCGCCAGCAGCGAATTTGGAATTTCTACCTGGCTGCGCGTGCAGTGGGTGGGGATTGTCTTTTTGCCGACTGCTTATCTGCATTTTTCTGATGCGGTGCTGGCGACGACGGGCAAGCCCAGCCGCGGAAAACGCCGCATCACCATCCGGCTGGCTTATCTTGGCTCGGTGGTTTTCCTGCTGGCGCTGCCTTTCTCCTGGTTGGTCGGTCCGCTGGTCATTGGGGATGCCCCGGCGCCGCATTTGCAACCCACCGTTCTGACCAACTTCTTTGTTTTATTCTACGGCACGTTGATGGCGATGGCCTGGTACAACTTCATCCGCGCCTACCGGCGTACGATGACCGCCACCAGCCGGCGGCGGCTGCTGTACTTAGCCATTAGCGCGCTGGCGCCTGCCTTGGGTTCTTTCCCGGTGCTGCCCTTTGGCCCCGGGCTGGTAGCGGACCATGCGCTGCTGTTTTGGAGCCTAGTGCTGATCAACAACCTGGTGGTGGGCACGCTGATTGTGGTCATGGCTTATTCGGTGGCTTTTTTTGGGGTGCCCTGGTCTGATCGGGTGATTAAGGCTCGCTTGTTCAAATGGATTATGCGTGGGCCGCTCACTGCAAGCTTGACGTTGGCGGTGGTTACGCTGGTGCGGCGCGGTGGCGAAGTGATGGGTTTGAGCTACACTGCCTTTGTGCCGATCCTGATGGTAGGCATGATCCTGTTGTGCGAGCATTTGATCACGTTGTTTGGCCCGCTGGCTGAACGCTGGTTGTTTTACGGCAAAGAGGTGAAAGAGCTGGAGGCGGTACGGCGCCTGGAATCTCAACTACTCACGCGCAACGATCTGACCCAATTCCTGGAGATGGTGTTGGCGGCAGTTAGCGACCGGGCCCAAGCACGCGGGGCTTATGTGGTGGCGTTGGGAGCTTCGGGATCAGAAGCGGTGGTTCGAACGGGAGAGACTCGCTTTGACAAGTCCGATGCCGAGGTGGTCATCCCGGATGCGGTGCTGCAAAATGTACCAAATTATGAGGAAGGACGGGTTGACTTCCGCTGGGGCGACGACTTAATTTTGCCATTGATGAACGGGACGCCCGAAAAACCCGAACTGTTGGGCTTGTTGGGTGTGTCTGGCGGGGTGGGGCTGTCTCTGGACCCGGAGCAGAAACAGTCCTTGGAGCGGCTGGCCGACCGGGCCGCGATGGCTTTGCGCGACCGGCGCGTGCAGCAGCAAGTGTTTTCAGCCATGGAAAGCATTTCGCCGCAGGTAGACCTGGTACAGCGTTTGCGCGCGGCGGCTCGTTTTGATCGGGAGGGGCTGCTGGCAGAAGAGGAAGTGCTGCCGGTAGACGCTGACCTGGTG
Organism: Anaerolineaceae bacterium; assembly: GCA_016927865.1. Lineage (GTDB taxonomy): Bacteria > Chloroflexota > Anaerolineae > Anaerolineales > Anaerolineaceae > Anaerolinea. The sequence continues at coordinate 8,520 of JAFGLU010000051.1, read as the reverse complement.
CAATCGGTGAAGGATGCCCTGACCCATTACTGGGGCGGGCCGAAGCTGACCGGGTCGCCGTTGATGAAACTGCGCATTGTGGAAGAGGCAACGGAGGATTTTGAAGGGAACCGGGCCAATGCGCTGCGTGCCATTCTCAAGAAAGCAATCGAGCAGGTAAAACCTGAGGGTGAAAGACGCTTTACAGGAGAGTGGTTATTGTATAATATCTTAGAAATGAAGTTTCTTGAGGGAAAGAAAGTTCGGGAAATAGCGATGCGTTTAGCGATGTCTGAGGCGGATTTATATCGAAAACAGAGAGTTGCGATTGAGGTAGTTTCCAAAGCAATTGCTGAGATGGAAGCAAAAGCTCGTGAAGAACCCGGCGATGACGGGGGTCTGCCGGGAAATTAACGTTTTTATTGGGGAGGCCTGAAGCGAATTCAGGGAGGTGGAGATGGTTGCGAGGAAATTTGTGAAGGTGGAGAGTGAACTGCCGCAATTAGATGAGGGTTGGTGGGCTTCTGTTCTGGCCGACGAGGAGTCCGTCAACGCCACACAACGCGCGGCAGCGCCCAAGCCTGCCACTGCCAATGGATTGGCCGTGGACTGGCAAAAAGCGCAAACTGTGTTCGAGAGCGATGAAGTTGTGCGCCTGGAGGTGTACGGCTACAATCGCGGCGGGCTGCTGGTGAGAGGGGATGGCGTGCAAGGTTTTGTGCCAGTGTCGCACCTGGTCGAAATGCCCTGTAACGCAGAAGGCGACGAGCGGCGAAACGTGCTGGGAAATTATGTTGGACAAACCTTGCATTTGAAAGTGATTGAGTGCGAGCCAAGCCAGGAACGGGTGGTGCTTTCGGAGCGAGCCGCGTTGGCTGGCGAAGGGCGCCGTCGGGAATTGTTCCACACCTTGAAACCAAATGAAATCGTACACGGTGCGGTTACCAACGTGACCGATTTTGGCGTTTTCGTTGATTTGGGTGGTTTGGAAGGCCTGATCCATGTGTCTGAATTGTCCTGGGGGCGGGTGCAGCACCCATCAGATATTTTGAAGATTGGCGACCCGGTGCGCGCTTTGGTGCTGATGGTTTCTGAGGAGAACGGGCGGGTGGCTTTGAGCCTGAAGCGGCTGTGCCCCAACCCGTGGGAGGTGCTGGTGCAAACCTACCAGCCCGGAGACGTCGTTCAGGCGCGGATCACTTCCATATTGCGTTACGGTGTGTTCGCCCGGTTGAAGGAAGGCGTGGAAGGCCTGATCCATATTTCCACCATTCAAATGCCCGAAGAAGAGCACGAAGTGACCAATTACCTGAAGGTTGAGCAGACGGTACAGGTAAAGATCTTGCATATCGATGCGGACCGGCGGCGCCTGGGGCTGGGATTGGTAAAGATCGAATGACCCGCAAGGCTCCTGCCGCTGGGCCGTCTCACAATGCTGCTTCGCCAGAGGCTAGCGACAACGGGCTGCAGGATTTGCTGGAAGGTTTTTGGGTTCGCTTTGGGCGATTCGGCTGGGACGTTTTAGGGGTTACCCTTTTGGGGTTGGCTCTCATTTCCCTGCTGGGGCTGCTTGGTTGGACCAAAGGCACAGCGATTAACCTGTGGGCGGCGGTGTTGAAGAAAGGCGTCGGTTGGGGGTGGCCGATTCTGGTGGGGGCAGTGGCGCTGCTGGGGTTGCTCAGCTTGCGGCGGCACTTCACGGTCTTCCCGCGCATTCGCCTGGGAAGGGTGCTGGCTTTGGAGGCGGCAGCCTTCTGCGTGCTGGCGCTGCTTTCTGATTTTGGCGCGCACAACCTGGAACGTGCCGATGCGGGCCTGGATGGCGGGGTGATTGGCTGGGGCCTGTTTGAGCTGCTCAACCAGTTGATTCCAACGCCCTGGAGCACCGTGCTGCTGATGGCACTGGGGCTGTTCTTTGTTGGTTATGGCCTGGGCGTGTTCCAGTGGGGTGTGAATGCGTTGGAAAAGTGGCTGGATGAGATTGGCAAGGCTACGCCCGCGCCTGCCCAGGTCAAGAAGGCTGCGGCGATCGAAGAGCAGGAAGCGGATGAGGATATTCTGTTTGAGGAGCCTAAAGGTCGCGACCCGCGCCTGCCGCCGCTGACTTTGCTGGTAGATGAACTGCCTGAAGCACCGGATGAAAAGCACATTGCCGACACCGGCGTGCTTATTGAGCAGACGTTGGCTGAATTTGGCCTGCCTGCTCGGGTAATTGGTTACCGCATTGGCCCGACCATCACGCAGTACGCCGTAGAACCCGGGTATATTGAGAAGCCCGGCCCAGACGGGGAAATGACTCAGCAAAAGGTGCGGGTGGCTCAAATCTCTGCGCTGCAGCGCGATCTGGCCCTACGCCTCTCGGCGGAGCGGCTGCGCATTGAGGCTCCTGTGCCGGGGCGTTCTTTCGTTGGCGTAGAGGTACCCAACCCGCGCAATACGGTGGTGCGCTTGCGCCAGTTGATGGAAAGCGAAGAGTACCAGAAACTGAAATCGCCTTTGGCGATTGTCTTGGGGCGAGACGTGTCGGGGCACCCGGTGGTGGCAGATTTGGGGCGCATGCCCCATCTGCTGATCGCTGGAACGACCGGTTCGGGTAAATCGGTGCTGATTGCCGCGCTGGTGAGCTGCCTGGCGGTGAACAACACGCCCGAGAAGCTGCGCATGGCTTTGCTGGACCCGAAGATGGTGGAACTGACCCGTTTCAACGGGCTGCCGCATCTGTTTGGCCGGGTGGAAACGGCACAAGAACGCATGTTGGGGGTGTTGAAGTGGGCGCTGGCGGAAATGGATCACCGCTACCGCTTGCTGGAGGATGCCCGAACGCGTGACGTGGAAACCTATAACCGCCGGATGGAAAAGCGCAACCAGCCCACCCTTCCGCGGATTGTGGTGTTGATTGACGAATTGGCCGATTTGATGATGTCTGCGCCGGACCAGACAGAACACAGCCTGGTGCGCCTGGCGCAGATGGCCCGCGCGGTGGGCATCCACCTGGTGGTGGCCACGCAGCGACCCAGCACCGACGTGGTGACGGGTTTGATCAAGGCTAACTTCCCGGCGCGGGTGGCTTTCACCGTGGCTTCATCGATCGATTCGCGGGTGATTTTGGATACCAATGGAGCCGAGGACCTGCTGGGTAAGGGTGATATGCTCTTCCTCAACCCCGAGGTAGGCTCGCCGCTGCGCTCGCAAGGCGTGCTGGTGGCCGATTCGGAGGTAGAGCGGGTGATTGATTTTTGGGCGCCGACCAAACAGGAGCAGGCGCAAGAGGCGGCTCCGTGGGAGGATATGATCGAGCGCCCCGGCGAAGAAGGCGGCGACGCGTTGGTTCAGCAAGCCATCGATGTTGTCACCCAGGCACAACGCGCCAGCGCTTCCATGCTGCAACGCAGGCTGCGCATTGGTTACCCGCGGGCGGCGCGACTGATTGATCAGTTGGAAGAAATGGGCGTAGTGGGGCCTTCGATGGGCAGCGGCAAGGACCGCGAGGTGCTGGTGGGGCCGGACGAGGATGATGAAGATGAATATGAGGATGGCGATGAAGACGGGGAGGATGCGGCTTGACAGTTTGCCCCGCGTGGGATAGGATACCATCTGTTTTTCCAGCCGGTCGTTGCGACAAATTCCATTTGAGGTGAATGATTTGGAACAAACGGTTCCCAAAGAAACCATGACTTTTACCGACATGTTGCGCAAGCGTTTTAAGTATTTGCTTGACCCGTTCGCCAGGGCGCTGAACCGGATGGGTTTGATGCCCAATACGGTGACCATTCTGGGGCTGGTTGGGAATGCCATCGCTGCGGTTTTACTGGGCCTGGGCCACATCACCGCCGGCGGGATCATCGTCCTGCTGATGGGCCCGATTGATGCGCTGGATGGAACCATGGCGCGCTTGCGCGGTGAGTCCTCGGACTTTGGCGCGTTTGTCGATTCTGTCACCGATCGCTATTCCGAATTGGTTATTTTGGGTGGGCTGCTGGTGTATTACTTGCGTACCGAGAACTGGTTGGGCAGCCTGCTCATCTACCTGGCTGCGGCAGGGTCGGTGCTGGTTTCTTATATCCGGGCGCGCGGGCAATCGTTGAATCTCGATACCAAGGTGGGCTTGCTCACACGGGTTGAGCGATTCCTGGTGCTGGCGCCCTGCTTGATCATCAACCAACCCATGATTGCGCTGTGGATTTTGGCTGTGTTGACCAATGTGACTGCTTTGCAGCGGATTGCCGATGTGCGCCGGCAGGCTTATGCCCAAAACCGGATTGCGAAGAAGAATCCGCCCATTGGGCAATAAGCTGTTGAAAAACCTCGATCAGGAGAAGAAATATGCCATACCCGCCCTCTGGAATTGACCTGGGATTCATCTATATCCGTTTCTACGGCATCATCATTGTGCTGGGGGCGCTTGCAGCTACCTGGCTGGCGAGCCGCGAAGCGAAGCGCAGTGGACAAAACCCCGAAATTGCCTGGGACCTCATGCCCTGGGCGCTGATTGGCGGCATCATTGGCGCGCGGTTGTGGCATGTCTTTACGCCAACAGCGTCCAACGTGGCTGCCGGTCTGACCACCCAATACTATCTCACCCATCCGCTGGATATTCTGAACATCCCCAAGGGCGGGCTGGGCATTCCCGGCGGCGTGATTGGGGGTTTTCTGGCGGTGTGGATTTACACGCGGAAGTACAAAATCCCGTTGGGCGTATGGACTGATGCGGTAGCTCCGGGGTTGTTGCTGGCCCAGGCCATTGGCCGGTGGGGAAACTTCTTTAACCAAGAAGTGTACGGCTCGCCGACCAATTTGCCCTGGAAGTTGTTCATTGAACCGGGTTACCGCCTGTTTGAGTACCAATCGGTGGAGTATTACCACCCCTTGTTCTTGTATGAGGCGCTGTTGAATGTTCTGGGTATGGGGGTGATCCTATGGGTAGGGCGTAAGTTTGTCGACCGGTTGAAGCAGTGGGATCTGTTTTTGCTTTATCTGGTGATATACCCAACCATTCGCTTCTTCCTGGAATTTTTGCGCCTGGATACTTCTCCGGTAGGCTCCATAAACATTAACCAGACCATCATGGCCGGCGTGGCAGTCGTCGCTATGGTCGTGCTGGTCGTCCGGCACTGGCGTAAATCTGAGTAACTACTCAAGAAGTCTGAATTTGAGGTGTGTGTGGGGTGCGAAGCACCCCACACACACCTCAAATTCAGGGACTTTCTCCACTCTCTGAGCAGTTGCAAATCTGATAGCAATCTGTAATGAGGATTTACGCCGTTTAAGATTATGATTGGTTTGAAGGATTGGGCGAGCGCAGCAGTCCTGGCTCGCCTTTTTTATTTAAATTGGAGTGCTTAATGATCGAAGCTGAAGGGTTGACCAAGTATTTTGACGATTTCCTGGCCGTCGATCACATCGATCTCAAGGTGCCGCAGGGGCAGGTGTTGGCGCTGCTGGGAAAAAACGGCGCTGGAAAAACCACCACGGTGCGCATGTTGACTTCCATTCTGCGCCCCAGCGCGGGCTGGGCCAGGGTGGCGGGTTTTGACGTGGTGAATGACGCCGCTAATGTTCGCGGAGCGGTGGGGGTATTGACCGAGCATCACGGCCTATATGCGCGCATGAATTCGGTCGAATATCTGGAGTTTTTCGGCAACCTGTACCGGATGAAATCTGTAGACGCCCGCAAAAGAGGCGATGAATTGTTAGAGATGTTCGGGTTGGCCGAGGCGCGCAAGAAGCGTTTGGGCGAGTATTCTAAGGGCATGCGCCAGAAGCTGGCTTTGGTGCGGGCTTTGTTGCATGACCCGGCTGTGCTGCTCTTGGATGAGCCAACCTCGGCGATGGACCCCGAAAGCGCGCGCCTGGTGCGTGACGCCATTCTGACTCTACGCTCGAGCGGGCGGACCATTTTGCTGTGTACGCACAATTTGGCCGAAGGCGAAGAACTGGCTGACCAGGTGGCAATCATCCAAAACGGGCGGATCATCTTGCACAATACATTGGAAAATGTCAAGAAGACACTGCTCGGCCCGGCGGAATACGAGGCGCGCCTGGCGGGCGTCTTGAACGGCTGGCAGCCCAATCTTCCGGCTGGGGTGACCCTGCAGGAGCGGGGTGAAAACTGGCTGCGCTTCCGTGTGGATGACCCCCAAACGGCCAATCCCATTTTGTTGCGCAGCTTGATCGAGCAACATTTAGAGGTAGTGACCTTCCAGGAAATAGAGCACAGCCTGGAAATGGTATTCCTGGGGGCTGTCCGCCAGGGCGAGGAGGCGCAGGAATGATCTCAGCTTTGTATCCCTCCTGGATCGTTGCCCGCCGCGAGGTGCGAGATCAGTTCCGTGATTGGCGCATCATTTTCCCGATTGTGGGTTTGACCCTGGTGTTTCCGTTCATCATGAATTGGACCGCCCGGCAAATGCTGGATTTCACTGCTGATTACGGGGCGACCATCATTGCTGACCGGATGGTGCCTTTCTTGTTGATGATTGTTGGTTTCTTCCCCATTTCCGTTTCTCTGGTGATTGCGTTGGAGTCGTTTGTGGGCGAAAAAGAACGCAGCAGTATCGAGCCTTTATTGAACACGCCGATGCAGGACTGGCAGCTATATTTGGGTAAGTTGGTTTCATCCACCATCCCCTTGTTGTTTTCGAGCTACCTGGGCATGACCGTCTACCTGGTGGGATTGGTGATGAACAAGGTGGTTCTGCCGGAATTTGAGATTTTGGCCCAGGTGTTTGTGCTGACCACCGTTCAGGCGCTGATGATGGTGGCTGGGGCGGTGGTTGTTTCCACTCAGGCTACCTCGGTGCGGGCGGCCAACCTGTTGTCTAGCTTTATCGTGATCCCATCGGCTTTTCTGATCCAATGGGAAAGCCTGACCATGTTCTGGGGGGACAAGAGCACCCTGTGGTGGGTGGTGGCAACCGTGGTGGTAGTGACCATCTTGCTGGTGCGGGTGGGGGTGGCTCACTTTCAACGGGAAGAACTGCTGGGAAATGAAATTGACGTACTCAAGGTGCGCTGGATGTGGCGCGTGTTCACACGCGCTTTCCGGGGCAATGCCCGTTCGGTGGGTGAATGGTACCGGCGGATTTTGGGGGCAACGTTGAAACGGTTGACACTGCCGATCGCTATGACGCTGCTGGTGTTGGTGCTGGGAACGATGATCGGGAGCAGCATGGTCGACCGTTTTCCGTTGTTGATTTCGGAAGAGCAAATCGAAAACCTGGATGAGAATCTAACCCAATTGCTTTCAGTCAATATGGTTTTCTCGGCGGGGGCCATTCCACTGATCTTCTGGCAGAATTTCCGCGTGCTGCTGCTAGCATTGATCGTGGGTATTTTTAGTTTTGGGGTGCTGGGTGTTCTGCCGGTGATGGCTACGATGGCGGTGGGCGGGTACCTGGTGACGCTGCTGTCGCTGAATGGCATTCCGGCGCTCAACGTGCTGATGATTCTGCTGCCCCACGGCGTTATAGAAATCCCGGCGGCGGTGCTGGCAACGGCTGCGGTGTTGCAGATGGGGGCGGTGCTGGCGACGCCTACGCCGGGGAAGACCTTTGGCGAGGTGTGGCTGGAAGCCCTGGCCGATTGGGCCAAAGTGATGGTTGGAATAGTGATCCCGATGCTGGTGGTGGCCGCGCTGATCGAGGTGTTGGTTACACCGCGAATCGCTTTGATGGTCTTCGGGTAACAGCTCAGAAGGCAAACAAAGTTTGGGAATATAATGCGATTGGGGGTGCTTTTGCACCCCCAATCGCATTATATTTGGGCGTTTTCGCGTATGTTGTTTACCAACCGGCTAGAAAATCTTCCCATTCACGGTTTTCAATCAGGTGGCGTCCAAAGATGTAATGGGCCGAACTGGGCGGTTCAACCGGCGCGTGGAGCAGGCTCATGCCGGAATCTTCCAGGCGGCGCCCGCCTTTGCGATGATTGCAAGCCGGGCAGGCTGCAACCACGTTTCTCCAAACATGCTGCCCGCCAAGGTGGCGCGGGATGACGTGGTCGATGGTCAGGTTGGGGGTGTGTTTCCCGCAGTACTGGCAGGCAAACCCGTCGCGACGAAATATTTCACGGCGCGTAAGTTTGAGCTGCGGCCGGGGGCGCGAGACCATCTTTTGGAGGCGAATGACGGATGGGCGGGGAACGGTGCGTGAAACAGTGCGGACTTCACCCCGCCCGTTGAGAACAAGAGCTGCCTTTTCGCTCAAGAGAAGCCCCAAAGCTCGCCGGGTATCGCAGACGTTGATCGGTTCGAAGTTTGCATTCAGAACAAGAACCGGGGCCTGCATAAGGGTACTCCAATGGATGGATTATAGCACGAGTCGCGGGTAGTGGATTGACACTACGGGTAAACGCATCATGGATTTTTGTTCTAAGAACCTCGTGTCCCTTTGGCATATTTTGAGTATCTCCCCCACCCTACCCTCCCCCGGCAATCAAGATTCTGGATTGCACAGGCACTTTGCCGGGGGAGGGAAAGAATTCTGCAAAAGTGAGGGGCTGAAAGCCCCTCACTTTTGCGAAATCTTTCCTCCCTCCCCGCTC
>JAFGLU010000050.1 GCA_016927865.1 Anaerolineaceae bacterium | reverse complement strand
GAGCGGGGAGGGAGGAAAGATTTCGCAAAAGTGAGGGGCTTTCAGCCCCTCACTTTTGCAGAATTCTTTCCCTCCCCCGGCAAAGTGTCTGTGTGATCCAGAATCCTGATTGCCGGGGGAGGGTAGGGTGGGGGAGATACCTAAAATATGGCGAAAGGACACGAGGTTTTTAGAACAAAAATCCATGATGCGTTTACCCTACCTACCAGAGGCCACGGGGTAGCACCTTTCTTTTGGTATGGTAGAATCACCCCCATGAAACGATCCCTCTTTGCTTCTTTGCTTGTCCTCCTTCTCCTGCTTTCCGGCTGTCAATCCACGCCGGTTCCTACCTCGGCCCCCGCGCCGACCGCAACCCCGGCGGCCCCCGCCTTGCCCACCAACACGCCCGAACCCACCGAAATCCCTGAACGGGCCCTGGTGGTGTGCCTGGCCGAAGAGCCTTCTACGCTGTATGCTTATGCGGGCTCCTCGCGCAGCATGTGGAGCGTACTCGAAGCGCTCTATGACGGCCCGTTTGACACGCGCGGTTATTCTACCCAGCCGGTCATTCTAGAGAAAATGCCCTCCCTGGCCGAAGGCGACGCCGTGCTCGAGCCGGTGACGGTGCGCAGCGGCGAGCCGGTGGTGGACGTGAGCGGTGCGTTGGTGGCCCTGGCCCCGGGCGTCACCGTGCTGCCTTCGGGCTGCACCAGCCCCGACTGCGCCCGTGCCTGGGACGGCGCTTCGGAACTGCAAATGGATCGCCTGGCGGTCACTTTCCGCCTCAAGCCGGGCATCCTCTGGTCGGATGGCACGCCGCTCACCGCTGCCGATTCCGTGTTTTCCTTCCAACTGGCCGCCGACCCGGCCACGCCGGTATCCAAGGGTGTGGTCGACCGGACTGCATCGTATGTGGCAGTGGACGAACTGACCACCCGCTGGACGGGCGTGCCCGGTTTTGTGGAGAAGAACTATGCCACCTACTTCTGGCTGCCGCTGCCCCAATTCCGTTACCAGATGGTAGGGGCGGCGGGCCTGCTGGCGGATGAAGCCGCCAACCGCGCTCCCATCGGTTGGGGGCCCTACACCATCCAGGAGTGGGTCTCCGGTGATCACATTACCCTGGTGAAAAATCCGCTGTACTACCGCGCCGCCGAAGGGCTGCCCAAGTTTGACAAGCTGGTGTACCGCTTCCTGGGCGCGCCGGCGGATACGGCTGTGCTGGCGACCGTCAGCGGCGAGTGCGACGTGGTGGAAGACAACCCCGCTTTCACCGCCCATCTCCGCGAGTTGATCCTTACCCAATATGCCGACAAGCTCAAGTTTACCTATACCCTGGGGCCGGAATGGGAGCACCTCGATTTTGGCATCCGCCCGGCTGCTTATGACGACGGCTTTGACCTGCTGGCCGGTGACCGCCCCGATCTGTTGGGTGACGTGCGCACGCGCAAAGCCCTGGCGGCTTGCGTCGACCGGCAAAAGATCGTTTCCGATCTGTTCTACGACCGCTCGCAGGTGCCCCTGGGCACACTGCCTCCCGATCACCCGCTCTATCAGGCCGATTTGCCCGCTTATGCCTATGACCCCGCCGAAGGCAGCCGCCTGCTGGACGAGGTGGGTTGGAAGGACACCGACAGCAACCCCGCCACGCCGCGTGTAGCCGTGGGGGTGGTGGGCGTGCTCGACGGAACGCCCTTGCAGTTGACTTACTCCGCCTCTCAAGCCGACCTGCGCGCTGAGGTCGCTGAGATTGTGGTCAGCTCCCTGGTCGAATGCGGTGTTGGCGTGGAGCGGGACCTGCTCAACCCCGGCGAGATGTATGCACCCGGGCCGGATGGCGTGTTGTTTGGGCGCAAATTTGACCTGGCGGCCTTCACCTGGCAAGCCGGCAGCCAACCGGGCTGCTCCTTGTTCACCAGCAGGCAAATTCCTTCGGCAGCCAACGCCTGGATTGGCACGAACGTGACCGGCTATTCCGACCCGACTTTTGACGCGGCCTGCACGGCTGCGCTGTGGGGCCGCCCCGACCAGGCCGATTACCCAGAGCGTGTGGCGACGGTGGAGCGGCTCTTCGCCGAAAACCTGCCCGTGCTGCCATTGTATTATCAATTGCAAATTGTCGTCTCGCGCCCCGACCTATGCGGGTTAGACTCCGATTCGACTGCGCGCAGCTTCTTGTGGAATTTAGAGGCGCTGGATTACGGCGAGGGCTGCGCTCCCTGAAGCGGCTTTTCGCCCCAATGACCCTTTCCATTTTCGCCTTGTGGCCCACGGACGCTAATCTATGGTAGGGGCAGGTCTTTAATGCGGGCTACTCCATCCGGTTGAACGATTTTTCAGCGGGCAATACGCCTGGGCATTCGCGCAAGACCTGCCCAGCCTGCCCACCCGGCGGGTCTACCGGGTGAGCAAACACCGCTTGCCCGCCGGGACATTATCCAGACGTCCACATCTGGCTTGACTTAAAGAACCGCCGCTACTAGGAGACATGGCCTGGGTGGATAGGATGCTGCCGATTTGGCCAAAAAAATCACCCAAATGGGGAGTCTTGGCAATCTTGCGTATCAATTCTAGACCATAGGGTTCACTTATGCTATATTTCCAGGGTTCCCCAATCTCGGCGGAGCTTTCGTATCATGGAGATCAATCGAATACCCCCTATGATCTGCCCCCAACCTGGGACAGTGCTTAAGACGGTTCACGTCATGCGCTTCACCCACAGTTGATGCGGGATTTCCACAGCAACCCAGAATCTCAGGAGTAACGAGCGTGGACTCGAATCAAACCCAATCCAAAACCTTACTTGAGGTAAAAAACCTCAAAACCTACTTTTACACCGAAGACGGCGTGGTCAAGGCTGTCGACGGCGTGGATTTTTCCGTTGGCCAGGGCGAGGTTTTGGGGCTGGTGGGCGAATCGGGTTGTGGCAAAAGCGTGACCTCGCTCTCCATCATGCGCCTGGTAGGCGTGCCGGGGAAGGTTGTGGCGGGCGAAATTCTTTTTGACGGCAAAGATTTGCTCAGTTTGCCAGAATCTGAGATGGTCAAGATGCGCGGCGACCGCATGTCGATGATTTTCCAGCAGCCGCAGTCCAGCCTGAACCCTGTGTTCAATATTGGGTACCAGGTGGCCGAGGTGCTGCAAATCCATCAGAACATGAGCAAAGAGGCTTCCTGGAAGCGGGCAGTGGAACTGCTCTCGATGGTGGGTATTCCCGACGCGGTAGGCAAAGCCAAAGCCTTCCCCCACGAAATGTCGGGCGGTCAGGCGCAGCGCGTGATGATTGCCATGGCCCTGGCGCTGGCCCCCGAACTGCTCATCGCCGACGAGCCCACCACCGCACTGGATGTGACCATTCAAGCCCAAATCCTGGACCTCATGCGCGATCTGCGCGAACGCCTGGGCACGGCGATTATCTTGATCACACACGATCTGGGTATTATTGCCGAGATGGCCCATCGCGTGGCGGTCATGTACGCGGGTCGCATTGTGGAGCAGTCCAGCGTGGGGGCCTTGTTCGAGAAGCCCCTCCACCCTTACACTCAGGGTCTGATCGCTTCCATCCCAGTTTTGGGCAAGGTTACCGACCGCCTGGATGTGATTCCCGGCCTGGTGCCCAACTTGATTAACCTGCCGCCGGGCTGCCAGTTCGCCCCGCGCTGCCGCCTGCGTGAGAAGTTCGGCCTCGAGATTTGCTCCCGCGAGGAGCCGCGCCTGGAAGAAGCTCTTCCTGGGCACATGGTTCGCTGCTGGTTGTATACCAATCACGGCGAGCATATGGCTCCCATTGATGTTCATGACCCTGCCGCAGCGTGAGGAATTGAATGAGTACCATACCAGCTACTTCTAAAGACCTGCTCAAGGTCGAAGGTCTAAAAAAATATTTTCCCGTGCGCGGCGGTGTGCTTCAGCGCGTGACAGGCCAGGTGCGAGCGGTGGATGATGTCAGCTTCACGGTGAAAGGGGGTGAATGCCTGGGTCTGGTGGGCGAATCGGGTTGTGGCAAAACCACAGTGGGGCGCAGCATTCTGCGCTTGATTGAACCGACCGCGGGCAATGTCTATATGGACGGCGTGGATGTGCTCAAGCTGCGCGGGCAAGAGCTAAAGGCCATGCGCCGTAACATGCAGATCATCTTCCAGGACCCCTACGCCTCGCTCGATCCGCGCATGCCCATCGGCGAGTCCGTCATGGAAGGGCTGCGAATTCACGGCATTGGCACCTCGAAAGAGCGTTTTGACTTGGCCATTGACACCCTCAAGAAGGTCGGCCTGGAAGATTACCACTCCCGCCGCTACCCGCACGAATTTTCGGGCGGGCAGCGCCAGCGCATTGGCATTGCTCGTGCGCTGGCTTTGCGGCCCAAGTTTATCGTTTGCGATGAGCCGGTTTCTGCGCTGGATGTATCCATCCAATCGCAGGTGCTCAACATCCTCAAAGACTTGCAGGGCGAGTTTGGCCTGACGTACCTGTTTGTGGCCCACAACCTGAGCGTGGTAGAGCATATCTCTCAACGCGTAGCGGTCATGTATTTGGGCAAAATGGTCGAGTTGGCCGACCGGGACGAGATGTTCCGCAACCCGCTCCACCCCTACACCCAGGCGCTGCTGTCGGCTATTCCGATTCCCGACCCCAAGATTCGCCGCGAGCGCATCATCCTCACCGGCGACGTGCCCAGCCCGCTCAACCCGCCCTCGGGCTGCCGCTTCCATCCGCGCTGCCCGGTAGCCATGGATCAGTGCAAGGTGGAAGAGCCCGCCTTCAAGGAGGCCAACCCGGGGCACTGGGCAGCCTGCTGGCGGGTTGAATAAGGCGAACGGTGATTTGGCAAAATTTTGACACATGCGGGAGCAAAGCTCCCGCATGTGTCTAATTTCGCTGTCATTCGTGTTTATGCGGATTTCACCACGGCAACTCCCAAAGAGCCTTGATGTGCAGTTCCCCCCTTTTTTTGTTTTCAAGTAAAATAGTCATATCCGGTTCGGGATGAACGAAAAACTGTGGCTCGAACTGGCCTTATGGGAAAACCTCATGAATTTGAAACGTGTACTGATTGTCGACGATGCCATGGACCTGGGGCGTCTTTATCAGGATGCCCTGCGCACATTGTATGAAGGTGTGCCGGTGACGTTCGTTCCCTCTGCCGAAGAGGCTTTGCTGGAGACATCTCGATATACGTTTGATCTCATGATTGCCGACATCCGCCTGCCGGGCATGTCTGGCTTTGACTTAGTCCGCAAGTTGCGTGCTCGCCAGCCAAACATCAAAGTGATCATGATCACCGGGATGCGCAAAGATGCGAAGATGGATAAAGAATTCTTTGAGGTTGGCGCGCAAAAGCTGTTGGTGAAACCGGTCAGCATTCCCGACTTCTTGGATACGGTGCGCGAGGTGGTTGGGGACGAAGAAACTGCCAGAGCCGTAACGGCGCCGCTGGACAAGCCGGCTGCGAAGGCGCCCACCGCGCCCGCCGAATCAGGCGGTTCGCTTAGCGCCGTGCTGACGGAACTGCGTGGCACGCTGGGCGCGCAGGCGGCCATCTTGCTGGATGATCGTGGCAAGAACGTGGCCCAGGCCGGTGATTGGCCCACGCCGGAGGCGGAGGCCCAACTGGTGCCCCCGCTGATGGGCCACATGAGCACGAGCGTAAAGGTCTCTGCCCAATTGGGGCAGGGCTTGCAGCGTGGCGTGCAGGCTTTCCGTGGCAGTGAGTACGATTTGCTGGCCGCCCCGGTGGGCAGTTATGCGCTGCTGGTGTTCCTCAAGCCGGGTCGCGGCACGCTGCGTCTGGCCCTGGGGTTTGAGGAAACGCTGCATGTCCAGGAGCGCCTGGCGGATATCTTGAAGGAAATGGGCCTGAACATCATGCCAGAGGTTGCCGCGCCCCAGCCGGTCACGCCGGTGGAAGAAGAGACGGCTGCGGTTGAGCCGGCGGTGAAAGCCGAGCCCGAGCCGGTGGTTCCGACCGAAGAAGAACTGCCTGCCCTGCAGGCCTTGGAAGAGCTGTTGGGCAAGGCGGAAACAGCCGCGCCTGCCGCGGTGAACCTGGACGACTTTTGGGAACAAGCCACTTCCGGAGAAAGCAAGACCGCAGCCAACGGCGACGCGCTGACCTACGAGCAGGCCATGAAGTTGGGGCTGCTGCCCGACGAAGACGCCAAGTCGTAACGCCGAGCACCCGTGCTCAAATTGAAAATCCTGTAGGGGAAATTCATGAATTTCCCCTACAGGATTTTCACCGTGCCTCCTTCCGCACCCATCTTGTAGCGCGGGTTTCTTACCCGCGTCTGGAACTGCCTGCGCATCTTCGAAGCCGAGAGGTAATTTAAAAATTACCCCCACTGGATTCTGTGGTAAAATCAGCACGCGAAGGTGGGGCATGGTGCAATGGCAGCACACCAGACTTTGGATCTGTGGATCTTGGTTCGAATCCAGGTGCCCCAGCTAAACCACCCAAAGCGTATGAAAGACGATTGAACGTATGCACAGGCAAAAGACACAAAGGAAAACGCAAAATTTTCCTTTGTGTCTTTGGTTAACCGGCGACTGCCGCCGCAAGCGCTCGTTCATCTGCCTTGCGCTTTCCAGGTATAATCATTAAAACATCCCTGACTCATGGGATAGGAGAGAAAATATGAAGCTGATCCCCGTTATCCTCGCCGCCGGGCATGGAACGCGCATGCGCTCCAAAACGCCCAAAATGCTGCACCCCCTGGCCGGGCAGCCCCTGGTTATGCATGCGCTGCGCAACGTTGCGGCGGTGACCGAGGAGCCTCCCGTGGTGGTGGTGGGCTTTGGCGAGGATGCCGTCCGGCAGGCCGTGGGAGATGCAGCCCGCTTTGCCGTTCAACAGCCCCAACTGGGCACCGGGCATGCCGTGATGGCTGCCGAGGAACTGGCTGCCGGGCAGGGCGACCTGGTGCTGGTGACCTATGCCGACATGCCCCTCCTCAAGCCGCAGACCATTGCCCGCCTGGTGGAGTTGCAAAAGGATAACCCCGGCCCCATCTCCATGCTCACGGTGGTACTGGACGACCCGCACGGCTTTGGCCGGGTGGTGCGCAATGCCGACGGCACCGTGCGCGCCATCGTTGAGGAAGCGGTCGCCAACCCCGAGCAGTTGGCCATCCGCGAGTTGAACGCCAGTGTGTTTTGTTTCCGTGCCGAATGGCTGTGGCCCGCCCTGCACCGCATCCAGGTTTCGCCCAAAGGCGAGTACTACCTGACCGATCTGGTGGAGATTGCGGTCAACGACGGTTTGCAGGTGCGAGCGGTACGCGCCGACGACCCCACCGAGGCGGTGGGCATCAATACTCGCGTGCATTTGGCCGAGGCCGAGGCCATCTTGCGCAAGCGCATCAATGAGCAGTGGATGCTGGCAGGGGTCACCATTGTCGACCCGGCCACCACCTTCATCGAGGCGGATGTGACCTTGGGACAGGACACGGTCATCTGGCCAAACACTTACCTGCGCGGAAAGACGGTCATAGGCGAGAATTGCAATCTGGGCCCGGACACAATCATCGAGTCCTCTCAAATCGGCAACTCCTGCCGCGTGCTGGCTTCGTGCATCGAAAGCTCGCTGCTCGAAGACGAAGTGCGCATGGGGCCTTTCTGTCACCTGCGCCCCGGCGCCCACCTGGCCAAAGGCGTCAAGATGGGCAACTTTGGCGAGGTCAAAGGCTCGTATCTGGGCCCAGGCACGCAGATGGGACACTTCTCGTATATCGGCGATGCGCAGATCGGCGCGAAGGTCAATATTGGGGCAGGCACGATCACCTGCAATTATGACGGAGTGCATAAGCACAAGACGGAAATTGGCGATAACGCCTTCATTGGCAGCGACAGTATGCTGGTCGCGCCGGTGAAAATCGGCAACCGGGCCAAAACCGGGGCCGGTTCGGTGGTCACCCACGATGTGCCGGATGACGGCGTGGTGGTGGGCGTGCCGGCGAAGCCTTTCCAGAAGAAAGTAGAAGAGGGCGGTGAGTGAACTTCACTGGTTGTTCGTTGTAATATTTTTGCTGCTTGATTTGCTGCTGGCTGTCATGCGCGCCAGCTTGCTCAACGCGCGCCTGCCGTTGTTGATGAACCTGGCTGAAAACCAGCCGGAAGAGGTGGAGCGGGCCATGACCCTGCTGGCCAATTACCGCATCCGCACCACCCTGCGCCTGGGAATCGTCATCAGCCATTTTGTCCTGGCGGGGCTCACCGCCTGGGGCTTGTTGCAAATTTGGCCGGGGCGGGTGGGGCTGGCCTTGGGAATGATGGCCCTGGCGGCGCTGCTGTTGGTGGTGCTGGAATACCTGATGGAAGGCGCGATTTTACCGCACGCCGAAAAATGGGCTTTACGCTTCACCCCTCTTGCGCGACTGGTGGATGTTGTCTTCAGCCCACTTTCTACCGCTCTGACGCTGCTGCTTGGCTCGCCAGACATGCTCCGCCAGCGCTTCAGCCCGGTCACGGAGTACGAACTGCGCAACTGGGTGGAAGAAGGACAAGCCGAGGGCAGCCTGGAAAAGGGCGAGCGCGAGATGATCTATTCGATCTTCCACTTCGGGGACACCCTGGCCCGGGAAATTATGGTGCCGCGCATCGACTTGCAGGCTCTGGAAATCAACACCCCCCTTGAGGAAGCTGCCCAGGCGCTGACAGGGTCGGGGCACTCGCGCGTGCCGGTGTATGAGGACACGGTGGATAACATCGTGGGACTGTTGTATGCTAAGGACTTATTGCGCGCCCGCCTGGAAGGGCAAAGCCTTTCTGCGCTGCGCGGAATGCTGCGCCCGGCTTATTTTGTGCCGGAAGCCAAGAAGGTCGATGATCTGCTGAGCGAAATGCAGTTGCGCCGGGTGCACATGGCCGTTGTGGTCGATGAGTACGGTGGCGTAGCGGGGCTGGTCACTTTGGAAGATATTGTCGAGGAAATCGTTGGCGAAATCCAGGATGAATTTGACCAGGCCGAGGAACAGCCCTACCAGCAGGTGGGGCCGGATGAGTACATCTTCTTGGGGCGCACCGACCTGGACGACTTCAACGATGTGATGGGTAGCCACATCGACAAGGACATTGCCGATACGCTGGGTGGGTTGATCTACGGCCTGCTGGGGCACGTTCCCAACGGACCCGAGTCGGTGGAAGTGGACGGCTTACAGCTTACGGTGGAACAAGTCAGCGGGCGGCGTATCCGCAAGGTGCGTGCCAGTCGCCCGCTGGCACAATCGACCGAGGAGGCAAAAGATGACGCTGAATGAGGATCAACGCAAGCAGTTGGTAGAAATGGCCGCTCAAGCCCGGCGCTGGGCTTACGTGCCCTATTCCCATTATGCAGTGGGGGCAGCCGTTTTGACCGCTTCGGGAAAATTCTACGATGGAGTCAACATCGAAAATTCGGCCTATCCCGACACGATCTGCGCCGAACGGGTGGCAATTTTCAAAGCGGTCTCGGAAGGCGAGCGCGAGTTTGTGGCCATTGCGGTGGTCACCTCTAACGGCGGCACGCCCTGCGGCTCATGCCGCCAGGTGATGGCCGAATTTGGCCTGGACACGCTGGTGATCATCGCGGATGAGAATGGGCGCATTGCGCTGGAAACCACCGTCATCGGCTTGCTGCCGGGAGCTTTTACCGGGCGCGATTTGCTCGGGGCATAAGCATGCCCAAAACCATCCACTCGATGACGGTGGAGGCGGTTGTCCTGCGCCATAGTGAGTGGGGCGAGGCGGACCGGCTGTTGGTGCTGTTCACCCGCGAGACGGGCAAGCTGCGCGCCGTGGCCAAGGGCGTGCGCAAGCTGCTGTCGCGCAAAGCGGGGCACTTGCAGCCCTTCACCCGCGTCAAGGTGCAGGCGGCACATGGGCGAGATTTTTGGATCATCACCCAGGCTGAGACTGTGGAAGCCTACTTGCCGCTGCGCGAGGATTTGCTGCGCGTAGCTTATGCCACTTACGTAATCGAGCTGATCGACCGCTTCACATACGATGAAGGCGCCAGCCCGTTTCTCTACCAATTACTGGTGGATACGCTGGAGCGCGTCTCCTCCCTGCCCGACCCCTTCATCGCGGTGCGCTATTATGAAATCCACCTGCTCGATCTGGTGGGCTTTCGCCCGGAGTTGTTCCGCTGCGTGGAATGCGGCGCAGCGGTGCAGGCCGAAGACCAATACTTCGATGCTTTGATGGGCGGGATCATTTGCCCGCGCTGTGTCGATCACTTTACGGCGGCTCGGCCGATCACGGTGGGCGCGCTGAAATTTTTGCGCCACCTCCAGCGAAGCACGTTTAAAGTGGCTGCCCGCGCCAACCCCAGCGGCACAGAGCGCGCCGAGATGGAGTCGCTGCTCAATCACTTCATCACCTACCTGCTGGAGCGGCGCATGAACTCGCCGCATTTTCTGCACGAGGTGCGCCATAACCAGTATAAAGCCGGGGAGAAACCCGCGCAAAGCTGATCCTGGTTTCCCAATTAAGTTTGGGAGTAACTACTCAGAGGTCGAAGAAAGTTCCCAAATTTGAGGTGCATGTGGGGTGCTTCACACCCCACATGCACCTCGAATTTGGCCCTTTTCCGCCTCTGGCTGAGTAGTTACATTTGGGATAGACACTAATCCTTGATGCGGTAATTCACATTGTAGACGATATAGTGATCGTCTTCATACAACGGGGTAAGATACTGGCAGTTGAACGACCGGGCGCTTTCGATAACCATGTGGGTGACGTTGCCGTCATAGACATAATCAATCACTTCCTGGCAGGACTGCTCCGTGAAAAAGCGATCGGTTGAGAGCATGCGCCCATACCAGGTCATCACGTCCGGCCCGGCATAGGGGATGGACATAAAATCCACGTACACAGGGCGCAGCGTTTCGAGGCGAAAGTTTTCCATCTTAACCGGCACCAGGTAGATATCTTCATCGCTGCTGTTTTGCGCTACCCAATCCAGCATGGCCCGGTCGGGGGCGGTGGCTTTCTGGCGAAAATCATTGGCTGAATAAAGTACTCCTGCCACTGCCAATAGCAAGAGCGTGCCCAGGCAAGCCGCGGGCACCCATCCAGGGGCAAACCAGCGTTGGGGCAAGCGCGCCGCCAGCGCTCCGGTGAGCAAGGTCGTGGCCAGAGGCACCAGCAAAGCGCTGGGCCGCCAGGGAAAGAGCAAGGCCAGCGTATTATCCTGGGTGAACCACTGCGCCAGAGTCAATGCGGCGGAGGCCAACGTCACGGTGAGCAGCACCGTGAACAGCGCGCGCTGCTTGCGGATGACCACCAGCGCGGCAGCCACCAACCCCAGCTTGATCACCGAGCTGAGGTCAAACCACGTTTTGATCTGGGCGTGGTGCGGAATGCGGAACTCGACCAAAATGCGCCGCGCTTCGGCGGCCATCTGGGCGGCCTCGGGCTGGGCAGCCTGGGCAAAACTGCCATAAACGTACCACACGGTAGGGGCCACGGCGACCAGCGCCAGGGCAGCCAGCCCGGCGGCTTGCTTCCAGCGCCGCTCCTGCAAGCCCACCACCAATAGATATCCGGCGGTGAGCAGCCCCGCGGACAGCAGGTAGGTGGGGTGGACGGTTGCGGCTAGTATCGCGCTGAGCACGGCCCAAACGCGGCAGCCTTTGAGGAACAGGTAGATGGACAGCAGCAAGAAGACTCCAAAAGCGCTGGGCTGGAAGACCGTGCCCAGCAAGCGCTGCCCCGCCAGCCCGCCATCGAAGAGGAAGATCCAACTCGGGCCCAATCCGCGGGCCAGCAAGAAGCGCAGCGCCGCCGAATGCAGGGCGGTGAGCGCGGCGACGACCAGCAAGAAGCGCCCGCGCGAGGCGCGCAAATGAAAGATATGCTCGAGGATGCCCAGCAGGCTGAACAAGTACACGCCCATCAAGGCGGCGTAGAGCAGGTAGAAAATCTCTTTCCAGTGCGTGATGGAAAAGATCAAGTAGATGAGAAAACTGAAGACCGGCGTGGGGTCCAGCGTGCTCACCAGCCAGTCCTGAGCCAGCGAACCGATCCCCGCCCGCGCCATGCCGTGCAGAAAGTACTGGTTTTGGTTGGATGTGAACAGCGGCGCCTGCGCATAGGCGAGAACAAACAAAAGGATAAGGAGGATAGACCCTAAGGGTCCTCTTAGACCCTTAGGGTCTATCCTAAAAAAATCGCTTCCTTCTGAATTTTCGGAAAGGTTCTTGGGTTTTAGTGGCTGGTTTGTAATAGAAGAGTTATTCATCTAAGCTCAATTCTTTAAGAGTCAAGTAAAGTCAGGATGATCGTTCTTAATTACATAACATCAGTTTCCGTCCTGAATTACTGAGACCTTGATTTTGGCATCTCATATAGCAATTCCTATTCTCCCTCCACCAATTAGAACTTGTGTTATAGGACTGCCGGGCCGGGAGAGGGTCAGAAATCTGGAAAAGTGAGGGGCAGAGCCCCTCACTTTTCCAAAATTCTATTCCCCTCCCCGCTCTCCGAGCGTCAGTGTTTAGTCACTTCAAAGAGCGGGGAGGGGATAAAGGGGTGGGGAACATCGAGCGGTTTTGAAGATGCATTTCCCGCTCGTTCGGCTTTCGCCGATATATTATACCTGCCTGCTGGTATAATACTTCGTCAGCTTTCACTCATGGAGACCGTATGGACCGATCCACTTCTTTTCAAGATATTATCCTCACCCTGCAGGACTTTTGGGCCAAGCAGGGATGCTTAATCTGGCAGCCATATAACACCCAGGTGGGCGCGGGCACCAATAACCCCGCTACCATCCTGCGCGTGCTGGGCCCCGAGCCGTGGAACGTGGCTTACGTCGAGCCTTCCATCCGCCCCGATGACGGCCGTTACGGCGAAAACCCCAACCGCTTGCAGCAGTTCTACCAGTACCAGGTCATCCTTAAACCCGACCCGGGCAACCCGCAAGAGCTGTACCTGCAATCGCTGGAAGCGTTGGGCATCGACCCGCGCAAGCACGACATCCGCTTCGTTGAAGACAACTGGGAATCCCCGGCGCTGGGCGCCTGGGGCCTGGGCTGGGAAGTGTGGCTGGACGGGCAAGAAATTACCCAGTTCACCTACTTCCAGCAGGCAGGTGGGTTGGTGCTGGAGCCTGTCTCGGTAGAGATCACCTACGGCCTCGAGCGTATTGCCATGACCTTGCAAAAGGCGCGCCACTTCAAGGATTTGCAGTGGAGCCCCGACCGCACCTACGGCGACGTGCATCTGCAAGGTGAGTTTGAGCATTGCAAGTACTACTTCGAAGAAGCTAACGTAGACACCGCCCGCCAGATGTATGCGCTCTATGAGAGTGAGGCCGCATTGGCCTTGGAAAAAGGCCTGGTGCTTCCCGCCCTCGACTACATCCTGCGCTGCTCGCACACCTTCAACATCCTCGACGCGCGCGGCGCGGTAGGTGTGACCGAGCGCCAGGCCATGTTCGGAAAAATGCGCGACCTGACCCGCCGCGTGGCCGAAGCCTACCTGGAACAGCGCCAGCGCATGGAATTCCCCTGGCTGAAAGAAGCCGCCGCGGGCAAAGCTGCTGCCGCCGCTGTCTCCGTGCCCACCCTGAAATCCCCTGGTGAGTTCCTCTTTGAAATCGGCACCGAAGAGCTGGCTGCCGGGGACTTGCAATCGGCCCTGGCGCAGCTCAACGAGCGCGTGCCGGCCTGGTTGGACGAACTCCGTCTGGAACACGGCGAGTGGAAGGTGTTCGGCACGCCCCGCCGACTGACGGTGTACGTCAAAGACCTGGCTCCGTCCCAGCCCGACCGCACCGTGGTGGTCAAGGGTCCGCCCGCTTCGCGCGCCTTCGATGCGCTGGGAGTGCCCACTAAGGCCGGTGAGGGTTTTGCCCGCGGTCGCGGCCTGGAAGTGAGTCAATTAGAAGTGCGCGAGATTGACGGTGGGCAGTATGCCTGCGCCGTGGTGCACGAATCTGGAAAATCCGCCGGCGCGGTGTTGGCCGAGGCCCTGCCCGGCTGGATCGCCGCTCTGCGCTTCGATAAATCCATGCGCTGGAATGTCTCTGGCGTGGCTTTCTCCCGCCCCATCCGTTGGCTGGTGGCCTTGCTGGACGGGAAGGTAGTGCCTTTTGAGTACGCTGGGCTGGCCTCGGGCAACGTGACCCGCGGTCTGCGCTTCTATGATCCCGAGACCTTCGAACTGCACAGCGCGCAAGCCTACTTCGCCGCGCTCAAATCGCAAGGCATCCTCATCGACCCGCAGGAGCGCCGCGCCGCCATCGCCGCGCAGGTCAAACGCATTCTGGCCGAAAGTGGCGGGGTGGGCAAGGTGGACGAATCCATCTTGGACGAGGTCAACAACCTGGTCGAGGCCCCCACCGCGCTGCGCGGGGGCTTTGAGGCCGAGTACCTGCGCCTGCCCGCTGAGGTGCTCATCTCGGTAATGAAAAAGCACCAGCGCTACTTCCCCGTCTACGGCGAAGATGACAAGCTGCTGCCCTACTTCGTGGTGGTACGCAATGGTGACGATCAGCACCTGGACACCGTGGCCGACGGCAACGCGCAGGTCATTCGCGCGCGCTATGCCGACGCCAACTTCTTCATCCGCGAGGACTTGCGCCACAAGCTGGAAGACTTCTTGCCTCGCCTGGGCACGCTCACCTTCCAATTCAAGCTCGGCTCCATGCTCGATAAATCCGGGCGCATCACCGCGCTGGTCGAAAAACTGCGCCCGTTCGTGAACCTGGACGAAGCCGAGATGATGACCGCTCGTCGGGCTGCGCATCTGTGCAAGGCCGACCTGGTCTCGCACATGGTTGTCGAAATGACTTCGCTGCAGGGCATCATGGGTCGCTATTACGCCCGCCACTCCGGCGAGCAGGATGCCGTGGCCGAGGCCATCTTCGAGCATTACCTGCCCCGCTCCACGGGTGACGTGCTGCCTGCCTCCAAGGCCGGGCTGCTGGTTGGGCTGGCCGATCGGCTCGATTCGCTGGCCGGGTTGTTCGCTGCGGGGCTGGCGCCCACCGGCACCAAGGACCCCTTTGCCCAGCGCCGCGCGGCCCTGGGATTGGTACAGGCTTTGATTGGCGCGGAAGTGCCCTTCAACGTGCGCGAGGGGTTGGCCCTGGCGGCCTCCGGGCTGCCGCTGGCTGCTTCGCCCGAGAACCTGTCCGCCTGCACGGACTTTGTGGCTGGCCGCCTGCGCAGCTACCTCCTGGAAGAAGGCGGGTTCCGCTTCGACGTGGTGGACGCGGTCCTGGCGACCCAATCAACGGACCCGTTGGGCGCCTGGCGCGCCTGCCGGGCTTTGGGCGAGCGCATTGCCCGCCCCGATTGGACCGCCTTCTTGCAGGCTTATGCCCGCTGCGTGCGCATCACCCGCGATCAGAAAGAGCAGTTTGCCATCCAGTCCGCGGCCTTCGTGGACCCGGCAGAAGCCGACCTCTACAAGGCGCTGCAAACGGCGCAAGCCGCCCAGCGCAAGCCCGGCTCGGCGGAGGACTTCTTCGCCGCCTTCGAGCCGCTCATCCCGGCCATCAACCGCTTCTTCGACGCGGTGCTGGTCATGGCCGAAGAGCCCGCCGTGCGTGCCAACCGCCTGGGCCTGCTCCAGCAAGTCTCGGCCCTCGCCGCTGGCGTTGCTGATCTATCGGCGCTGGAAGGGTTCTAGAAACTAAACCGGATTACCGGCCTTGTTGTTTGCGAATTTCTATGGAGGGGCAATTCATGAATTGCCCCTCTTAATATTTCAACGGGATTAACCAGTATTCGTTGGCGTCGCCTTCGGCAGTCCAGCCGGTGTAACCACCGTCGGTGGTCACTTTCCACCACACCCAGCCGTCTGCGCAGGCCGGGCCTTCTTCGACGCGCACAATCTCTCCCGGCTGAATGTAGCCAACGATGTCAAAATCGACACCGGCCTCTTCGCGCAAGCGGTTGGGCACGGGTGGGTCGTTGTTGGTGTAGGCGCGCATGCCCAGGGCCAGGCGGGTGAAGGGGCCTTCTTCACAAACCTGCTCGGCGCGCTGGATGGCGGTAGCGGTGACCCGTGGAGTGGGCTGCAAAGGGCTGCCCAATTCCACCCGCGCTACCAGGGTTTGCGAGGCGCTGTCGATGCGCAGTGCGGAGCCGGTCTGCGGGCTGACGGCCCACACCATGCCTTGTCCGCCCCACAGTTCGCCCAGCGGCACGCCGGTTTCGATCTTGGCTGCCAACTCGCCTGCGAAAGTGAAGTGCAGCACAGTTCCCCAGGGTGCGGCCAGCCAAACTCCTTCAGGCGTCGCCAGCAAATCAGCCAGCCCGGCAGGACGGTTTTGCGGCAGCTCAATCTCGGCGTAAAGCTGCCCGCTTGCATCGGCGTGGTACAGTTTGCCAAAGGCTTGCGAGTACACCCACAGGCTTTGTGAATCGACCGCCAGAGCATCGGCCAGCAGCCAATCATGCGTGCCTTTCAGGTCAATGCTCCCGGCTTGCAACGAGAGTGGGTCAATGCGCATGAGAGGCGTATCCACCTGCCCGCTCACCAGCGCCCACACCACGCCCATGCCGGTGTCCAGGTCCACCACCGGCCCGACCGGCGCGTAACCGGTTACGCGCACATTTTGCGGGTCGACGCGCAGCACGCCGCCTGCTGGGATGTAGTCTTCGCGCGGGCGCAGCACGTTGGATTCGGGACGCTCGCTGATGCCAATCCACACCGCGCCCTCACCGACTGCCAGGGTCTGCACATCGCCCTGAGTGATCTTCAAGGTGGCTTCCACCGCGTAGCTTTCCGGGTGAAGGCGCACGAGGATATCGTTGAAGCGATCCAGAGCCCACACCGCACCCAGGCCGTGGGCTACCTTGAAGGGGTTCAGGTTGGTGGGAATCAGCACGGCGGGGGCGTTGGCGGTGGTATCAATCACCAGCAGGGTGCCGTCGGTTTCGTTGGCAACCCACAGGGGCTGCACAGGCGGTGGCGGGGTGGCTGCCTGGGTGGGTTCTGCCGCGGGGGGCGCGGGCAGGGTGGTGGTGGGCGGTGGAGTGTCACCGACTTGGAGGGTTGGCGTTGGCGCGGCGGGTTGGATGAGCGCCGTCAAATCGGCGGGAAAGGCGCAGCCCGCCAGACAGAGGGCCAGCAAAGCGACCGCGGAGGCGCGCAAGACGTTGTGGAAACGCATATAGAGATATTATACCGGGATTGAGCCAGCCTTCTTCGTGGCGGCACGGGAATTGCGCAAGTCGATTTCATCATCCACCAACCCCCGTGCCCGGCTTGAGGTCTGCGACTTTCCCATCCTCAATTCCCGGAAGCCTGTACCTCTTCAACCCGCAGGGTTTCTGCGTTCTGAGCAAGGGTTTCAACCTGCAGCGGTGCAATCCCTCTCGAATTTTGCCTTTAAAAAAACAATTTTCTCCAACTTCCTCCGGCGGGGTTAAAACCCCCGCCTCAGCTCGCGTAAACCCCTCCGGGGTTTGGCCCAAAGGGTTTCAGCCTAGGGTAAACACATCAATGATTTTGTTCTAAAATCTCGCAGCTTTTCGCCATATTTTGGGTATTTCCCTCACTCTACCCTCCTCCGGCAACCAAAGATTCTGGATCGCCAACATGCTTGGCCAGGGGAGGAAAAGAAATCAGAAAAAGTGAGGGGCTGAAAGCCCCTCACTTTTGCGAAATCTTTCCCCCATCCCCGCTCATGAACTGAATTTTCCAAACTGTTTGGCAGCGGGGAGGGGCGGGGGTGGGGCCACAAGCCCAAATGTGCAATGTGGCAGTGTCAAAGTAGTTCGGGTTTCCAAAAATCGTAGTATGTCTGACATAAGATGCGTTTACCCTGGGCTCCAGCATGCAGCTTTCGCCGGCTGCAATCAAACGCGGTACAATTAATCCACCATGTCCACGACCGATGAGATCAAATCACGCATCGATATCCTCGATCTAGTCTCCGAATCGGTGCAGTTGCGCCGCTCCGGCAAGAACTACGTTGGATTCTGCCCCTTCCACGCCAACACGCGCACGCCTGCCTTTGTAGTCTTCCCCGAAAGCGGTACCTGGCGCTGTTTTGGCGAATGCAATGAAGGTGGCGATATCTTTCGCTTTGTGATGAAGAAGGAAGGTTGGGATTTCCCCGAGGCGCTGCGCCACCTGGCCGAGAAGGCCGGCGTGGTGTTGCAGCCCATGACTCCCGAGCGACAGGCCGAGGTGGAAGAGCATGAGCGTCTGTATGCTCTGCTGGAGGAGGCGGTGACTTTCTTCCGCTATCACCTGACGCAAACCCCGGCGGGCCGCCCGGCGCTAGCTTACCTGGAAAAACGCGGCCTGAGCCCCGAGACGATGGAGCGCTTTGGAATGGGCTACGCCCCTGAAAGCTGGGACACCCTCACGCGCCATTTCACCCAAAAAGGCTACAGCCAGGAAGAATTGATTCAGGCGGGCATGGTGACGGAACGGGACAACGGCGGGATCTACGACCGTTTCCGCAACCGCATCACCATCCCCATCCGCGATATTTCCGGCAAGCCGGTCGGGTTTGGTGCGCGCATCCTCAATCCTGAAGACCAGCCCAAGTTCCTCAACTCGCCCCAGACGGTGCTGTTTGACAAAGGCCGCCTGCTCTATGGGCTGGACGCTGCGCGCAAGGCCATTCGCGCCCAGGACCAGGTGGTGATCGTAGAAGGCTACCTGGACGTGATTGCCCTGCACCAGGCCGGGTTTGAGAACGTGGTTTCGCCGATGGGCACAGCCCTGACCGAAGACCAACTGCGCCTGCTCAAGCGCGTCACTCGTCGCATGGTCATGGCCCTTGACCCCGATGCCGCCGGTCAGCGCGCCACCCTGCGCGGCCTGGAAATTGCCCGCCAGACCATGGACCACGCTACCGAAATGGTCTTTGACGCCCGCGGGCTCATGCGCCAGGAGGGTCGCTTGCAAGCCGACCTGCGCGTCACCACCCTGCCCGAGGGCGAGGACCCCGACGAGATTGTGCTGCGCGACCCGCAGGAATGGGTGCGCATTGTGGCCGAGGCCAAGCCGGTTGTGATTCATGTGATGAGCACCCTGGCCCAGGACCAAAACCTGGACGACCCCAAGGTGAAAAGCCAGATCGCTGCCCAGGTGCTGCCCCTCATCAATGAGGTGGGCAACCCCATTGAGCGCGAAGATTATCGCCAGCGCCTGGCGCGCCTGCTGCGCATCGATGAGCGGGCTCTGGTGCTTTCGGGAGGCGCTACCCCGTCGCCGCGAACCTCTCGCCGCCGCTCCGAGCAGCGCCGGCCCGAACCAGTCGCCGCGTTGCAACCCTTTGCGGCCGGGCGTCCGGTGCGCGCCATGGAAGAGCATATTCTCCAGCTTCTGCTGCGCCAGCCTGAAGCCCTGTATCTGCTGGACCGCCAGTTGCAAAAGGCAAACTTGCAACGCTTTTCGGCGCAGGATTTTGAGCAAGCCGACCACCAGGTGCTGTCTAAACTCTTGCAGCAGTCCCTCGACCAGGACCAGTCGGAATCCAACCAGTATTTGCTCGAGAATTTACCTGAATCGCTCAGCGACCTGGTTCGCCGCTACCTGGAGCCGTTAGCGGGTGGCGAGCCGGAATCGCAGCCGCTTTTGGAAGACCTGGTGTACACCCTTTTGCGCTTGCGCCTGGTGCGGGTGAACGAGAACCTGGACCAACTGCGCTACCTGCAACAGGAACTGGAGAGCGGGGATTTGCTTCAAGAGAACTACTCAGAAGTGACCGCCCAGTACATTCTGCTGCGTCAGCGCCTGGACAAGACCCTGCGTGCGCCCGTCCAGGTGGATTAGGGTGAGGTGAATAAAGTCCGAATATACTGGTATGGAGGGTACGATGCACCCTCCATACCAGTATATTCGGAAACTTCTTCTCCCCTCTAACTAGACATTTTTTCAATTGTGGTATATTTAACCAATGCCGCCGAAGAAGACCGCCCCTACAAAAACAACGCCCACCACCGCGAGACGAACCTCTGCCAAAGAGCCGGCTCGGACTGCGCGCACAACGCGCTCGCGCCAGACCCCAGCCCAATCGGCAAAATCTGCTCCACGATTGGCTGCTGACGAGGATGGTTTCCTGGAAAAGGATGAACCCGAAGAAGCCCTGGTGGAAGCGAACCCGGAAGAATGGGTTGATCTAAACCTCGAAGAGCCTTTGGATTTGATCGATACATCCTCGGTATCTGTCGAGCTTTCCGAAGACCCCGTCCGCCTGTATTTGAAAGAAATCGGCCAGATCAATCTTCTGGACGCTGATTCTGAGTTCCGCCTGGCTGCGCGCATTGAAGCGCAGCGCCTTGTTGAAAACCTGGCCAAACACGTCACCTCGCAGAGCGGTCGGAATCATGCCCTGTACAGCATGGTGGCCCGCGACCTGATCACCTCCTGGGGGCGCCTGCTGGAAGATGCTCGCAATCTTCAGCAAAACGATGTGCCGGATTTGAGCCTGGTGCTGGCCGAAGCGCAAATGCTGCGCCAGAAGTGGCAGGCCAACGAGCCCTCTTACCTGCGCACCTACCTGGATAACGGCCAGTGGGGCAAGGATACGATGTGGGACGGGTTGGTGCGGCAGGCATTTGTCGTATTCCTGTGTCTGTATCTTTTGCCGCCCAATCTGGCCGAGCGCTTGATGGTAGATCTACGCAAGAGTAATTCACTGCCTGAAGTGGAATTCTTTAGCAATTTGCTGGGCAGCGAAGCCGAATTGTCAGCCGAGCTAGAAGGTGTTTTCCGCCGCTCGGAAGATGCCAACGAAACGCTCGTTCGCGCCAATCTGCGCCTGGTGGTGAGCATCGCCAAGCGTTACCTGGGGCGTGGAATCTCGTTCCTGGATTTGATTCAAGAAGGAAATCTGGGCCTGCTGCGTGCCGTAATCAAGTTCGACACTACCCGCGGGTTCAAGTTCAGCACTTACGCCACCTGGTGGATTCGCCAGTCGATCAGCCGCTACATCGCCGAGCAGGCCCGCACCATCCGCATTCCGGTGCACCTGTTTGAGGCCATCACCCGCTTGCTGCGCGTGCAGCGATCAATGGTACAGCAGTTGGGTCGCGAGCCAACCATCGAAGAACTGGCCCTCGAAGCCGGTCTGTTGGGTGACGAAGACACCAAGGCCATTCTCACCGCCCGTGAGAGCGGAACGCCCGTAGATGCCGAGGTGCAGCGCCGCTGGATCTGGGCAACGGCCAAAGTTCAGCGCATTTTGCAGTCGGCCGAAGAGCCTGTTTCTCTGGAGCGCCCGGTGGGTGACGAAGAAAGCAGCCAGTTGGGTGATTTCATCGAAGATGACGACGCGTTGGAGCCGATGGATGCTGCTGCCCGCGAGATGCTGCGCGAGCAGGTGCAATCGGCGCTGGGTGCGCTTTCTGAACGTGAGCGCCAGGTGCTGGAATTGCGTTTTGGGTTGATCGACGGCAAAGACCACACCCTTGAAGAGGTCAGCCGCTACTTCAATGTAACCCGCGAGCGCATCCGCCAGATCGAGGCCAAGGCGCTGCGCAAGCTGCGCCACCCCACCCGCAGCCGCCATCTCCGTGAATACCTGGGGTAAAACAACCCCAAAAGTAACTACTCAGCCAGAGGCAGAAGAGACCTGAATTTGAGGTGTGAGTGGGGTGCGAAGCACCCCACTCACACCTCAAATTCAGGGACTTTTCCCACCCTCTAAACAGTTACCCCCAAAACGCATCTAGCGGGGCGCAAAGCGCCCCGCTAGATGCGTTTTGGGGGCCAATTCCATAATCCGTTGTGGTTTTCCTCGATTCTTTGCTGAACTGTAAAGGAAAAATAACACTTTATTTTTTATAATAAGTGGACGAGGAGAAAACTAAAGTCTTCATGCGCGTATTATTAGTCCAATCGGATATGCGTTCCACGCAGCCGCTCGTGCGCTTTTACAAACAGCGCGGCGATGAGGTTTGGCAGGCCTGGGAATTGGGCCAGGCCGCCGGCATGCTGGAGCAAGTCAAGCCTGATTTAATGCTGATGGATCTGCATTTTCCCAACCAGGAATGGCAGACCTTTTTGCGCAATGCGCGTGCGCAAAACCCCGGCATGAACGTGATCGTCACCAATAAGTACCCCGACTTGCAGCGCGAGATGATTGTGCGTGAAAACGGGGTGACGGTGTTTCTGCGCCAACCCTTCTCGGCGCGCTGGATCGAGCAGGCCATGACCCGCCTGACCGAGGGTACGCAGCCGGTGCGGGTTCGCAAGGAGGAAACGCCGCGATCAGGCGCAGTGCGCATGCCCATGCGTATGAAAATCACCCTGCCTTATCTGCTGCTGGCCTTATTGTTTGCCCTGGCGGCTGCCTATGTAATCAGCCAGGTGGTGATGGAATCGGTGCAGGAGCGTTTTCTCAACCAGTTGGTTGCCACCGCGCGCCAGGCAGGTGATTGGATGGTGGGGGAAGAAGACCGCCTGCTCGAGTCGCTGCGCCTGGTAGCTAATTCCGAAGGGGTGGCCGAGGCCATGCAGAGCGGCGATGCCGAAGCGCTGCGCATTCGGGTGCTGCCGCTGGCCGTCAATGCGGGCGAAGAAGAGCTCCATTTGCTGGATATGCAAGGGGTCAGCATACTCTCGCTGGTGCACACTGCCGGTGGAGGTTCAGCCGATTATGAATCCAGCCGGGGCAGCGTGGCATTCCAGGAGCAAGATTGGGTCCGGCGCGTGATTGACGGCGTGGTAGACGCTGCCGGTGATAAATACGCCGGAACCACGACCGGGGTTTCGGGCGAGCCCACGTTCTACGTGACTGGGCCGGTGTTTGACGCGACCGGAGCCCAGGTGGGCGTGGTGGTGATTGGAAAGTCACTGCGCACCCTCACCCGTCAGATGCGCGAAGACACCCTGGGCTTTGTGTCTCTGTACAGCCTGGAAGGCAAGCCCCTATCGTCAACGTTGTATACTTCGGCGGAAGCGTACTCATTAGACCTGGCGGCAGTGCTTCAGACCATCTCTGGACAAGATCAGTCCACGCAAGTGCGTGAATTCGACCTCTCCGGCGTGATGTACTCGGAAATTCTCGGCCCGTGGGAGGTGCGTACGGGCGCGGATATCGGCGTGATGGGTGTGGCCTTGACGCAGGCTTTCCTGGTGCAGACCAGCCGCGGAACCCAGGTAGAAATTTTTGTCATCGCTACGTTGGCGATCCTGCTGGTGGTGACGGTTGGTTTGCTGCTGGCAAATTTGATCACCCGCCCCTTGATGCGCCTGGTGGCTGCTTCCAGCGAGGTGGCGCAGGGCAACCTGGAAGTCAAGGTGGAGGCCGCTGGGGACGATGAAGTAGCCGTCCTGGCCCAATCCTTCAACTATATGGTCGCGGGTCTGCAGGAAGGCTCGATCTACCGCGATCTGCTCGGCCGCACTGTGTCGCCGGAAGTGCGCGAGCAGTTGCGCCAGACCTTCACCACCGGGCGGCTGCGCCTGGAAGGCCAGGAGGCCATGGCGACCGTATTGCTCAGCGACATCCGCGGGTTCACCACCCTCTCTGAGCAGGCCGACCCGGCCACGGTGTTCCAGTGGCTCAACGAGTATTTCGGCCAACTGGTGCCGGTGGTGACCACCCACGGCGGAGTGGTGAATAAGTTTGACGGCGACGCCATGCTGGCTTTCTTTGGCACCCTTCCGCGCCCGCTGAACCCCAAGCAGAGCGCCCTGGCGGCCTGCCAGACGGCAGTAGAAATGCTGCGGTTGATCAATGCGTTGAACGCAGCCCGCAGGCAGCGCGGCGAGCCGGAGTTTGTCACCGGTATCGGTGTAAACACCGGCGTGTTGATTGCCGGCGGCCTGGGTACCAGCGACCGCTTGCACTATACCATTATCGGTGACACGGTCAACACCACCAGCCGGCTCGAGTCCTTGACCCGCGACCTGCTGAACGAGAGCGGCATCCTCATCAGCCAGGCTACCTATATGGCTCTGGGAGAATACCAAACTACCTTCCGCTGTACCCCGTTGGGAATGCACCGTGTGAAAGGCAAGCAGGAAGAGTTGTTGATCTATCGCTTGGAGCCCTTGGATGCCACCCAACCCTTGCCGCAGAGGATTGCATGAACGTGCCGCATGCCGCGCCTCCTGCCTGGCGCCCGCGGGCTGTGTTCTGGGGCATGATGTTTGCCCTGGTGTTGATTGGCGGCCTGGCTGCCATCGCGCTGACTCTCTTTGCCACCGATTGGCTCGATTCCAACCGCCTGCTGAGCGTCAACCTGCATTCGCCCATGCGGGCCGATTATTCCGCCGACCCGCGCGGATTCCTGGTGCCCGCGGTCAACCTTAATTTGATCGGTGAAGTGCTGCGCCAGGAGCCTGTCAACGGCGCCCCCGTCGATCCCAACGACCCGCTGTCGACCGTGGTGGTTGTGCTGCAAACCCCGGTGCCCACGGTGACGCCGCAGTTCGCGCCCACCAACGGCCCGCTGCCCAGCCCCACCGAGTCGCTTCTGCCCACCGCCACCCTTGGCCCGGGCGAAACTCCCCTGGCAACCCCGACCCTCACCTCTACGTCTCCGGCCACAGCAACGGCCACGCTGTCTTCAGCGAGCACCGCCACCCTTGGGCCAACGGCCACGCAGCGCCCCCCCACCAGCACACCGCGCCCACCCACGGCGACGAGCGCCCCGCCTACAGCCACGAGCGTTCCACCCACAAATACGCCACTGCCTCCGCCTACAAATACCCCGGTACCGCCGCCGACCTCAACGCCGGATACCGGCTATCCCGTGCCACCCACGCCCGGCGATCCCTATCCCTACCCGTGATCATAAAATTGTCCGGAATTTTCACGCTGGTTCCCACAACAAATCATGAAAAAATTCTTTTCGAGCACGCGATTCTTAATATATGGAGTGTGGCTCATCGGATTTATCATTACATTCGCTGGAGCAACGATTTTAGATAGTGTCTACGGCGAATCCATTCCCGTTTTTTTGCGAGGGCTAATGTTGGCTCCTGCCCTTATTTGCATGCTGGTAAATGGAATTGTGATGATCAAAAGGCAGGAATGCCCACGCGTAATAGACCCAAGCATAACCGGTTTTTGGGCTGTAGTGAGCGGCTGGGTAATTGTGTTCGGCACAGTGTTTTGTTTTCTTTATATCGTATTTACCCTGGTAAATCCTTAAATCAGCGGACCTTTTGAGTTGGTATGAAGGGCTGAGTAGGTCGGGTTGAGGGGCAGATATGGAGACGGCTGAATCGTCAGGCAACTGCCCCGAAACCCGACAAAAAAACCGGAATAGTGGCTTTTGCTTCTCCGGCTATAATTAACTCGTGAACTACCTCGCCGCGGCAATGATATTAATTCTTCCCGGCCTGGCCCTGCTGGCCTGGCTGGATGGACGCAAGCGCGACATCTTCTGTTCCCTGTCTGACTCCGTGGCCCTGAGCGTCTCGCTGACCGCCCTGGTTGCGCTGGTCTGCTTCCTGCTCGGTTTTGCGCCGGGCGTGTGGGGCTGGCTGGTCTTTTATGCCGCCGCGCTGCTGGCCCTGGCGGCAGCTTTGCTGCGTTCCGGGGGTCCCTCCCTCGGCGGGGCAGCCCGTTGGCTGCGCCGCGAATGGCGCATGGTGCTGGGCCTGCTTGCCGGAGCGGCGCTGCTGGCGGGGGCGGTGGCCTGGCGCTCCTACCAGGCCCGCCCGCTGGCCTTTCCGGCCTGGGTCGATTCCATCCAGCATGCCCTGGTGACGAAGCAAATTCTGGAAACGGGCGGCCTGCCAGATAAGATGCTGCCCTACCTGGACGCTCCCTTTTACTATCATTACGGCTTCCACCTGGTGGCGGCAGCCTTCGCCCGTTGGAGCGGCATGGTTCCCGACCAGGCCGTGCTGTGGCTGGGCCAGGTCATCAATGCGCTGGTGGGGCTGGGCATGTACCGTCTGGGGCGCTCGCTGAACCTGCCCAAGGGCGGCTCGTTGGCGGCGGCCTTGCTGACCGGCTTTGTCATGCAAATGCCTGCCTATTACCTCACCTGGGGGCGCTTCACCCTGCTCACCGGGCTGGTGGTGCTGCTGCCAACCATGGCGGCGGCCTTGGATGCGCGCCGCGAGCCGCAAAACCGATATGTTTTGGTGCGTCTGGGGTTACTCACCGCCGGGCTTTGTCTCACCCATTACCTGGGCGTGGTAATGCTCTTACTGTTCTTGCTGGTGCTGGGCCTCGAAGCCCTCTTCCGCGACCTGCGCGCCCGCGGCCCCATCCTCCGCTTCACCTCCCTGCGCCTGGCGGCTCCCCCGCTGCTGGGCGGGCTGGCAGCCCTGCCCTGGCTCCTGCGCGTCCTGCAAAACCAGTCCGCTTCGGTAGATGTGATCCTGCCCGGAGAAAGCGCAGCCAATTGGTCTTATCTCACCTACCTGCTAGGCCCGCGTTACAGCCATGTACTGATGGGCGTGTCGGCGGGGGTCTTCGTCTTCAGCATGATTTTGCTGGTACTGGAAATGCTGCGCAAGCGCGCCGCTGAAAACACCGCTCCGCGAGCGCTCTTTGCCGCCTGGACGCTGCTGCTCCTCCTGCTGGCCCTGCCCTTTGGTCTGCGCCTGGGCCCCTTCCGCCCCGATCACTATGTGATTGTGCTTTTTTTACCTGCTTCCATCTGGTTGGGCGGGCTGCTGGCCGAAAGCGCCGCCGCGCTCACCCGCCGCTGGGGCCGCTGGGCGGGGTGGGGGGCGCTGCTGCTAGTCATGGGGCTGCTGGTGGGCTGGGGCCTGCGCGAGTCGCGCAGCGTGCTCAACCCGGTCACCATTTTGGCCGATCAGGTGGACCGCGCCGCCCTTGATTGGGTAGCGCAAAACGTGCCCGCAACCGGCAAGTTCTATATCAACGCCGCGCACTGGCAGGGCGGCGTTTACCGCGGGGTGGATGGCGGCGCGTGGATCGTTCCCTATACAGGCCGCAAGGCTTTGCTGCCTCCGATTTCATATATGTGGCTGGCAGAAAATGAGTATACTAAAATAAGCGGTTGGGGCCAGCAAACCACCCAACTGAAGGGCTGCACGCCCGATTTCTGGCAGATGGTGCGCGAGGCAGGCCTGACCCATGTGTACCTGCGCCAGGGACGCGGGACTTTGCAGCCGGAGTTGTTAACCGACTGCCCGCGCTTGCGGGTCATTTACAGCGAAGGAGGCGTATGGATCTACGAGATTCTGCTTCCATAGAGGCGGTGAGGGCCGGATTGTTGTAAACGCGGGTTTCTTCACGACCGTCCGTTACGGGCCGGATTGTGAAATTTGCCACCAATTACCGGCTTATGATATACTTAATCGGACTAGCAAGAGAAATAAGATAAATTTGGAAGGATTTGATATGCTCGCGCCATATATCCCCCTGGTCGTGATTATTCTCCTTGCGGTTGTGCTGGCAGTGCTGGTGGTGGTCATTGGACATTCCTTTGGCCCGCGCCGCCCCACACCCAAAAAAGCGCTTCCTTATGAATCCGGCATGGTGCCCTATGGCCCCGGTACGCGCCGCATGACGGTTCGCTATTACTTGATTGCCGTCTTATTCATTCTATTCGATATCGAAGTGGTGTTCTTCATGCCCTGGGCCGTCGCCTTTCGCGACTTAGGCTGGCAGGGCTTTGCGCTCATGATGGCGTTTGTGATTGTCTTAGAGGTAGCCCACTTATATGCGTGGAAAAAAGGAGCGCTGGAATGGGAGTAGAACAGAAACTTGGCAATATGGGGGTCGTTACCACCCGGCTGGAACAACTGGTGAACTGGTCGCGCACCAATGCCATGTGGCCCATGTTGTTTGGCCTGGCTTGTTGCGCCATTGAAATGATGGCTGCCCAGGCTGCTAACTACGACATGAGCCGCTTTGGCATGGAGCTCATGCGCGCCAGCCCGCGCCAGTCGGATCTAATGATCGTGGCAGGGCGGGTGAGCCGCAAGATGGGCCCCGTGCTGCGCCGTCTCTATGATCAAATGCCTTACCCCAAGTGGGTCATCGCCATGGGCGACTGCGCTTCGTGCGGCGGCGTCTTCAATAACTATGCCATTTTCCAGGGTGTGGATGAGATTGTCCCGGTGGATGTTTATGTCGCCGGCTGTCCCCCGCGCCCCGAAGGCCTCATCCACGGCGTGTTGACCCTGCACGACAAGGTCAATCACGAGAAACTGAGCAAGTGGGCGTAAAGGAGCGGCATGGACGAAAAACTCTCCCCCATCGTAACCGCTTTAACAGAACGTTTTGGCTGTGAGGCGCAAGAGTTCCGCGGTGAGATCAGCCTGATCCTCCCGGCAGAGAAACTGACCGGCCTGTTGCAATCCTTGCGCGACGAGTTCTCTTTTGAGCAACTGGTGGACGTCACCGCGGTGGATTATTACCCGCAGGAAGCGCCGCGCTTTCACGTGGTTTATCACGTTCGCTCGCTCAGCCAGGGCCTGGTGTTGTGTGTGCGGGTGCCGTTGGATGGCAATGCCCCCAGTACGCCCACCGCCGAAGGTGTATACCCCAGCGCGAACTGGTACGAGCGCGAAGTGTTTGATATGTTTGGGGTGACCTTCACCGGGCATTCCGACATGCGCCGCATCGTCATGCCCGCCGACTGGCAGGGTCACCCCCTGCGCAAAGATTTCCCGCTGGGGTACGAAGAAGTGCAGTTCACCTTCAACTTCGATACCGTCACCAAGCGTAAACCGCAACCCAAGGAGTAGCACAGCTCTATGACCGACATTCGTGAAGTCACAGTAGATGAGTTGAAGCACCTGGTTTCGGAGCGCGCTGCGCAGGGTGAAACCATGCTGCTGAACATGGGACCGCAGCACCCCAGCACCCACGGCGTGCTGCGCCTGCTGCTGGAACTGGACGGCGAAATTGTTGTCAGTTGCATCCCCGATATCGGCTTCCTGCACACCGGCGTGGAAAAGAACATGGAAGCCAAGAACTACCAGCAAGCCGAGGTGATGACCGACCGGCTGGATTATCTCCATCCCATCGGCAACAACCTGGTGTACTGCATGGCAGTGGAAAAACTCTGCGACCTGGATGTGCCTCCGCGCGCCCAGGCCATCCGTGTCATCCTGGCCGAACTCACCCGCCTGGGTTCGCACCTCATCTGGCTGGGCACCTCGGCCCTCGACCTGGCAGCCATGTCGGTGTTCCTCTACACCATGCGCGAGCGCGAAAAAATTCTGGACATCTTCGAGCTGGTCTCTGGCCAGCGCATGATGACCACCTACCTGCGCCCCGGCGGGCTATGGCGCGACGTGCCGGTGGAGTTTGAGGAGGCCGTCTACAAGTTCATCGATCACATGCCCAGCCAGGTCGACGAGTATCAGGATTTGCTGGATCAGAACGAGTTGTTCATTGACCGAACCAAGGGCGTTTCGGTGATCAAAAGCGAAGAAGCGGTGCGCTGGGGCATTACCGGCCCGGTGCTGCGCGCCGGTGGCATGGCCTACGATCTGCGCAAAGCCCTGCCTTATTCAACCTACGAGCAGTACGACTTCGACATCCCCACCCGCACCGAAGGTGACATCTACGCCCGCTACGCGGTGCGAGTCGATGAGATGCGCGAGTCGCTGAAGATCATCCGCCAGGCTCTGAACAAGCTGCCCTTGGGTCCTGTGCGCAGCAACAACCGCAAGTATGTGCCTCCGCCGCGCTCTGAGCTGGGCGTGAGCATGGAAGCGCTCATCCACCACTTCAAACTGTGGACCGAGGGCTTCACGCCCCCCGTGGGCAGCGTGTATGCGGCAGTCGAGTCGCCGCGCGGCGAGCTGGGCGTGTTCATGGAAAGCGACGGCTCGGCCAAACCTTACCGGGTGCACTACCGCACCCCCACTTTTGCCAACTTACAGATTATGCCCCTGCTCACTCGTGGGTATTTCGTGGCCGACGTGGTCGCCGCGATTGGAAGTATCGACATTGTCCTGGGAGATGCTGACCGGTGAACCAACTCCTCAACCACTATTCCGCTGAAGTGCAGCGCATCCTGGCCAAATATCCGCCGGAGTATAAGCGCTCGGCGGTGATGCCGCTGTTGTATCTGGCCCAGCGCGCCGAAGGCTACGTCGCAAAGCAAGCGCTGGAGGATATTGCTGAAATCGTAGAGATTTCCACCACCGAGGTTTCCTCGATTGTGGGCTTCTACACCCTCTACTACGACCAACCCGCCGGGCGCTATCGCATTCAGGTGTGCACCGATTTACCTTGTGCACTGCGCGGCGCGGACCGCTTCCTGCATGAACTGTGCGAGCGGCTGGGCATTGAAGAAGGCGCCACCACCCCCGATGGCCTGTTCACGGTGGAGGCGGTTAAATGCCTGGCGGCCTGTCATCGCGCGCCCATGTTCCAGGTGCAGGGGGATGGCGACATCGCCTACCACGAGGACCAGACCGTGGAACTGACCCTGGCCTGGATGGACGAGGTCCGCGCGCGGGTTGCCCAGGAGAAGGAGGCCAAATGAGCGAGCATTTCCTTCTGCGCCACCGCGACATCCCCGGCATCGACCGCCTGGATGTTTATCGCCGGCACGGCGGGTTTGAAACGATTAAAAAGGTGCTCACCACCATGCAGCCCAGCCAGGTGCTCAACGAGGTGAAGGCCTCGGGGCTGCGCGGGCGCGGCGGCGCGGGTTTCCCCACCGGCATCAAGTGGAGCTTCCTGCCCGATAACCTCTGGCCTCATTATGTAGTCTGCAACGCCGACGAATCGGAGCCGGGCACCTTCAAAGACCGCGAAATCATGGAAAGCAATCCTTTCCAGTTTCTGGAAGGTTTGATGATCGCTGCCTATGCCGTGCAAGCTAAGGTGGCTTACGTTTACCTGCGCGGCGAGTTCTGGCAGGTGGCGAATTTCCTGGATGAGAAGATCACCGAGATGGAGGCCGCTGGGCTGTTGGGTGACAATCTCTTCGGTACCCAGACCTCCATCCGTCTGTACACCCATCTGGGCGCGGGCGCTTACATCTGCGGCGAGGAAACAGCCTTGCTCGAGTCGCTGGAAGGCAAGCTGGGCCAGCCCCGCCTGCGCCCGCCTTTCCCGGCGGTGTACGGCCTATATGGCAAGCCCACCGTGGTCAACAACGTGGAGACCCTCACCAACCTGCCGCCCATCCTCGAAAAAGGCGCGGCCTGGTACAAGTCCTTGGGCACCGAAAAGAGCCCCGGCGTGAAGATTTTTAGCCTGTCGGGCAATGTGCAGCGTCCCGGTAACTACGAATTGCCCCTGGGCGCCACCTTCCGCGAGTTGATTTACACACACGGCGGCGGGCTGGCCGAGGGTCGCAAGGTCAAGGCCATTTTGCCCGCCGGCGCCTCTTCCAGCATTGTCAGCGTAGATGATGACAAGGTACTGGATACCCCCATGGATTACGAATCCGTGGCGGCCATCGGCTCGCAGTTGGGCTCGGCCTCGGTCATCGTCTGTGATGACACGGTCAACATGGCCTGGTTGGTGGAAAAGACGGTCAATTTCTTCAAACACGAATCCTGCGGCAAATGCACGCCCTGCCGCGAAGGAACTTTCTGGATGAACCGCATCGCCGGGCGCATTTCTTCGGGTAAGGGAACGTCGGCAGACATTGACCTGCTCGAGGACGTGGCCCGCCAGATTGCCGGCAAGTGCCTGTGCGCGCTGGGCGAGTTCAGCGTCATGGCAGTTCAAACCGGCATTGCGCAGTTCCGCTCCGATTTTGAAGAAAAAGTCCATAGTCATACGACTGAGAGGGTTTAATGGCAAAAGAAGTAACCCTGACGATCGATGGAAAAAGTGTGACTGTTCCGGCGGGGACCCTGGTGGTGGATGCAGCCAAGCGCATCGGCATCGACATCCCGGTGTTCTGCTATCATCCCAAGATGGAGCCTGTGGGCATGTGCCGCATGTGCCTGGTGGAAATTGGCCGCCCGGTCATCGACCGTGCCACGGGCCAGGTAGTGTTGGATGAGAGCGGCAAGACTAAGATGCAGTTTGGCCCTAAGCTGGAAACAAGCTGCACCACGCCTGTCTCCGAGGGCATGGCGGTGGTCACCAACTCGGCCAAGGCCGTGGACGGCCGCCGCGAGATAATCGAGTTCATCCTTACCTCTCACCCCCTCGACTGCCCCATTTGCGACAAGGGCGGCGAATGCCCCCTGCAAAACCTGACCATGGCCCACGGGCCGGGAGAGAGCCGCTTCTTGATCGACGAAAAGATGAAGCTGGCCAAGCACGTTCCTCTGGGCGAGCTAATCATCCTGGATCGCGAGCGCTGCATTCAATGCGCGCGCTGCGTGCGCTTCCAGTCCGATATCGCCGGCGACCCGGTCATTGCCTTCAATCACCGTGGGCGCGCGCTAGAAATCGTCACCCATTCCGAGCCGGGCTTTGACTCGTACTTCTCTGGCAACACCACCGACATTTGCCCGGTAGGCGCGCTGACCACGGCGGACTTCCGCTTTGGGGCGCGGCCCTGGGAGCAGAAACCTGCCGCCTCGCTGTGCTCGCACTGCCCGGTGGGCTGCAACATGACCTATAACGTGCGCCGCGAAGCGGCCTCGGGCGGCAAGCTGGTCATCAAGCGCGCCATGCCTCGCCAGAACGAACAGGTGAACGAAATTTGGATGTGCGACAAGGGCCGCTTTGCCTACCACTACGCCGAAAGCTCCGAGCGCCTGAGCAAGCCCCTGGTGCGCAAGGGCGGGGAGTTGGTGGAAGTAGAATGGGACGAAGCCCTGAATGCGGCTGCCGAAGGGTTGCGCGGCGCAGGACAGGTCCTGGCGCTGGCTGGGGGCCGCCTGCCTAACGAGGATTTGTTCGCCCTGGGCAAGCTGGGCAAGCCCGTGCTGTATACCCACCACGGCGGCGGCGATTTGGTCGCGCAGGTGGGGTTGGGGCCGGACAGCAACCTGGGTGATTTGGGCAAGGGCAGCGTCATTTTGGTGATTGCTTCCGATTTGCACGAAGAAGCCCCCATCTGGTGGCTGCGCCTCAAAGCGGCTGCCAAACGCGGCGCGCATTTGATCGTTGCCGGTGCGCGCCCCACCCGCCTGGAAGAATACGCCGCCCAGGTCATTCGCTACCGGTACGGTGAGGAAATCGCCGTCCTGCACCCCTTCCTGGATGGCAGCGACGCAGATTTCGCCAACGCCGAGAACGTAGTCATTTTCTACGGGAACGAGGGACTGGATCTGGCCGGTTCGAGCGCCCTGGCCCAGGCCTGCGCCGAATTACTGGTTCAGACCAACCACACCGGGCGCGCCAACAACGGCCTGGTGGGGGTGTGGGCCAACGCCAATGCCCAGGGCGCCTGGGAATTGGGCTTCCGCCCCAGCGCCGATTTGGCTGCCGAGCTGGCTGAAGCGGGCGCGGTTTATATCGCCGCCGCCGACCCCGCCGGAGACGACCCGGCCCTGGCAGCCGCGCTGGACAAGGCCCGCTTTGTGGTGGTGCAGGAGCTGTTCCTCACCGAGACCGCTGCCCGCGCTGCGGTGGTGCTGCCTGTTCAAGCCAATCTGGAGCGTGAGGGCACCTACGTGTCTGGTGAGCGCCGCGTGCAGCGCTTCTATCCCGTCATTTACCCGCCCGAGGGTACGCGGCCTGACTTTGAGATCATCGCCCAGGTGGGCGCCTTGATTGACGTGCCCGTGGAAGGGCGCGCAGTTTCGCTGCTGTTCACCAAGCTGGCGGCTGAGCTCAAGCCTTTCAATGGGCTCACCTATCAAGCTCTGGCCCAAAGAGTGGAGCAGTGGCCGCAAGTGGGCCGCGCCGATTTGTACTACGGCGGCACCTCCTACGATAATAAACTGGGCCTGGGTGTACAGCTTCCAGCCGCGGGCTGGCAGGGCGGCGCAGCGGAGCAATCCCGCATCGCAGCCGTGCCGCAGTTGGGCGAGCAGGAAGTCTGGCTGGTGCCTGTCACGCGTCTGTATGACAACGGGCAAACGGTCAAACATTCCAAACTGCTCGACCAGCGCCGGGCTGTCCCAACCTTGAGCCTGCATCCCGACACGGCTGCGAAGCTGGGCCTGGAGGTGGGCGCTCGGGTAACTGTGGACGATGCGGCTTTGGCGGTTGTTTTGGATGCTACTGTTCCTGCCAGCGTGGGGTTGGTCCCGCGCAGCACGGGCGTTCCCTCCTCCGCCCCCCGGGCGGTCAAACTCCACCGCGTTGCGGAAACGGCGAGGTAAGCATGATTGGTGAAGTGATACTCGAAGCGTTGTGGAAAGGTATTGCCGTCCTGCTCTTTTTGACCGCCGGTTTTGCCTATCTGACTCTGTTTGAACGGCGCGTTCTGGCGCGCTTTCAGGTACGTTTGGGCCCCAATCGGGCCGGGCCGTTTGGCCTGTTCCAACCGGTGGCAGACGCTTTCAAGCTGATTTTCAAGGAAGAGTTGATTCCCAGCTACGCCGACAAAGTTCTGTTTGTGTTGGCTCCCATCATCACCGTCATCCCCTCGCTGATTGTGCTGGCGGTGGTGCCCTTTGGCGGCCCGATCAACCTGTTTGGCAAGATGGTTAATTCGTATGTAGCCGATGTCAACGTGGGCATCCTGTACATCTCGGCGGTGACTTCCATCTCGGTATATGGCATCACCCTGGCGGGATGGTCGTCGAATAACAAATACGCCACCATGGGCGGGCTGCGCTCCACGGCCCAGATGATCAGCTACGAAATCGCCATGGGCTTCTGCTTCATCGTGCCGGTGCTGCTGGCGGGATCGATGAGCCTGGTCGATATTGTCCAGCATCAAAACGAAACCATGTGGTACATCTTCATGCAGCCTGGCGCCGCGGTGATTTTATTCATCACCATGCTGGCCGAGGTCAACCGCGCGCCGTTCGACATGCCCGAAGCCGAGCAAGAGCTCACTGCGGGCTATCACTCAGAATATTCCGGCATGAAGTTCGCCCTGTTCTTCATGGCTGAATACATCAAGGTGATCGCTGTGTCGGTCATCTTTGTAACCCTGTTCCTGGGCGGCTACCACTTCCCCTTTGTGGACCAAATCCCCGTGATCGGCCCCTATATGGGTCCGGTGGTGATGCTGGCCAAGACGATGGTGATGTTGTTCATAATCGTGTGGATTCGCTCCACCCTGCCGCGCATTCGCTACGACCGCCTGATGGCGTTTGGCTGGAAGATCCTCTTCCCGCTGGCGCTGCTCAGCGTGCTGGTGACGGCTGTGGTGGTTTTACTGGTGTAACCCAGACCGGAGGATTGCGATGCTCAAAGGATTGTTTGTTACGCTCAAAGAACTGATCGGCAAACCGGTCACCGTGAGCTACCCGGAGGAGAAGCGCCCCGTGCGGTCGCGCTTCAAAGGGCGCCATACGCTCAAGCGCTACGATAACGGTCTAGAAAAGTGCATCGGCTGCGCGTTGTGCGCTGCGGCCTGCCCGGCGGATGCCATTTTTGTGGAATCCGCTGAGAACACCGATGAAGAGCGCTACTCGCCTGGCGAGCGCTATGCCAGCACTTACGAGATCAATTTCCTGCGCTGCATCTTCTGCGGTTTCTGCGAGGATGCCTGCCCCACCGAGGCCATTGTGTTGGGCGATACCTACGAATTATCCTATACCGACCGCGCCACAGCCATTTATCCGAAGGAACTGCTGCTCGAGCCGGTGCCGGATGGTGTTGAGACCACCCCGCAGCAGACCCCCCCGGGGATGTTCACCCGCTCGGTGCCTGAGATGAAAGATCCGACCGACTGAGCCGGTCACGAGAGGAGACAGAGATGCTGGTTGTCTTTTTTATTCTGGCCTTTGTTGCGGTGGGCACTGCCGTGAGCATGTTGGTAACCCGCAGCTCGATCTACGCGGCTCTGTTCCTGGTGCTCAACTTTGCCACGGTGGCGGTGTTGTACCTCATCCTGGGCGCGCCATTCATCGCCTTGACGCAAATCACCGTCTACGCCGGGTCGGTGGTGGTTCTGTTCCTCTTTGTCATCATGCTGCTGGGCGCGG
Organism: Anaerolineaceae bacterium; assembly: GCA_016927865.1. Taxonomy (GTDB): domain Bacteria; phylum Chloroflexota; class Anaerolineae; order Anaerolineales; family Anaerolineaceae; genus Anaerolinea. Next base: position 1,759 of record JAFGLU010000050.1, on the reverse strand, counting down.
AACGCCTTCCGGGCGGAGAATCGCTCAAGTGGCAGCGTTTGGTCGCCATCGGGCTGGCAATTGTGCTGTCGGCGGATTTTGGTGTCAAGATGATTGGTGAAAACACCATGCTAACTTCCGTCACGGCTCCGCCCGAAGGCTACGGCGCCCCGGCTGAGATCGGAAAAATTCTATTCACCAAGTACGCGTTCCCGGTGGAAATTACCGCCGTCATCCTGCTGGTAGCGGTGGTCGGCGCGATCCTGCTGGCCAAGCCCGATGAGAAACCGTCGGTGCGGGAAGGATTGCGAAAGAAAATGGATCAGGAGGGCTAGGCCATGGACTCGATACCTGTCTCTTATTTGCTGGCTTTATCGGCGGTGCTGTTTGTTCTGGGCATCTTGGGCGTGCTGCTTAAGCGCAACGCCCTGGTTGTGTTCATGTCGTTGGAATTGATGCTCAACTCGGGCAACCTGGCCTTCATCTCCTTTGCCCGTTCGTTCGAAGCAATTTCGGCCCAGGTGGTGGTGTTCTTCGTTATGACGGTAGCCGCCGCCGAGGTAGCCATTGGCCTGGCCTTGATGGTGGAAATTTTCCGCACCAAGCACAGCATCGACCTGGATCAGATGAATTCTCTCAAGGGCTAGCGGGAGCGAGGAACTGATATGCTGCTAGAAGAAACGGTCGCTCTAAACCCCATTTTTACCCTGGTCCCCGCGCTGGTCTTTTTGCCCCTGGCAGGGTTGCTGTTCAACCTTGTCTTTGGCAAGCGCATGAAGCAGGGCGGCGTGGGCGCGGTGGCCAGCCTGGCTGCCGGCATGACGTTTGCCGTCTCGGTGGCGCTGGCGGTGGCTCTGGCCCAAAATCCGCACCCCGTCAGCCTGCCTTTTGTGCAGTGGATGCAAATCGGCAGCTTCAGTGTTGATTGGGCTTTCCGTATCGACACGCTCTCCGTCACCATGATGCTGGTGGTCAGCGGCGTAGGCACGCTCATCCATATTTATTCCATCGGCTACATGCGCGAGGACGTGCGTCACAACGAAGACCCTGGACGCTTCCCCCGCTTCTTCGTTTTCCTCAACCTGTTCATTGCCGCCATGATGATCCTGGTCAGCGCAGACAACTACCTGATGCTCTTTGTCGGGTGGGAAGGCGTAGGCCTGTGTTCTTACCTGCTGATCGGCTTCTGGTTTGAGAAGGGCAAGGACGGCATCGCCAATGCCCAGGCCGCCAAGAAAGCCTTTGTGGTCAACCGCATTGGCGACTTCGGTCTGCTCATCGCTCTGTTCCTCATGTTCCGCTCTTTCGGCTCGCTCGATTTCGCCGTGGTCTTTGAACAGGCTCCTGCGCTGGCAGCCGCCACGCCCGGCGTGCTGCTGGCCATGACCCTCTTCATGCTGCTGGGCGTCACCGGCAAATCGGCGCAGATTCCGCTGTACGTGTGGCTGCCCGATGCGATGGCCGGCCCCACCCCGGTCTCGGCGCTGATCCATGCCGCCACGATGGTCACTGCGGGCGTGTATCTCATTGTACGCTCGCAGGCGCTGTACATCTTGGTGCCCGAAGCGCAGACCGCGGTGATGTGGGTGGGGGCAGCCACAGCGCTGTTCGCCGCCACCATCGCCGTGGCGCAGAATGATATCAAAAAGTTGCTGGCTTACTCGACCGTCAGCCAGTTGGGCTTTATGGTGGCGGCGGCGGGCCTGGGCGCCGAAGTGGCGGCCATGTTCCACCTGGCCACCCACGCCTTTTTCAAAGGCCTCCTCTTCCTGGCGGCCGG
>JAFGLU010000049.1 GCA_016927865.1 Anaerolineaceae bacterium | reverse complement strand
ACAGAAAGCGGCTGTTCTGCAAAACGCTTTTGCTACTTTCCTTACCCTGGTTCATCCCCATGTCCGAACTTTTGTCTGAACCTCAGCAAAAACGTCTTGACAGGTGGTCGTAAACGGAATATATTAATTGTGTAGGTATTTTGTTCTACTATCCGAATTTCCACCAGGAAGGTTTGAAACATGAATACAATCACCCTCGGTCAGGCTTTTGAAAATATCTCTCAAAGGGTAGTGGTTTCGTACCTGGATCACCTGGCGGATTTGCAAGTGGTACTTCCTGTGAGTGCGCCGTCCGGGCTGGAACAGTCAGAGCGGGATTTGCATGCATTTTTCAAAGCGTTCTATTCACAGGTCTTCAACAACCCGGCCTCGTTTGGCCTGTCCGTTGATGAGGATGCTTATGTGATCATTGACCGGCATGGCACGGAGGAAAAAGCGGAGGTGACCCGCAAGGTGAAAAAGCCCCGGGATTTGATGGAGCAGGGCATGGGCTTTCTGATGCGGGCAGGGGTGAAGGGCACCGTGCGAGGCGCAGAGCTTCTGCTGGACGCGGCAGAGGTGAGCGCGTTTGTGGGGAAGTCGAAGGTTAAAAAGCAATTTCTCAAGGGATTGGAAGAGGCGGGGTTGCTAACCGTCGTGGAAGGCGCAACAGCGATTTTGCGCAGCGAGCGATTTCCGGCGATGATGCCAGCGCTTAAGCTGCTGGCAGAGGCTTGCGCGCCGCAAGGCAGGACGGGCGAGTTGAACTTTGGGCGCTGCGACTTCCGCGCTTTGAATCCGGGCTTTGAGCCTGAGGCGATTGATCTCTATCGGGTGTTCAACCCGGTAGATTTTGAGCGCGTATCCCAACTGCATGAATATCTGACGGAGTTGAGCTATAAGCCAGTCTACCAGTACTACGGCATGTCGGGTTGGGAGGTGAAGTACCAGGGCAGCCGGGCCAAGAAGGGCACGCCACTGGTGCAGATCGAATACTCGGAGCGCTATCTCAACCAACTGCGCATCTTCATCAAATGCGCAGCTTCCAACCGCATTGTGCCGCTGCTGGCCGATCGCCCCCTGTTCTTGCAGGAGGATTTCAACCGGCGGACGAATCGCTGTAACGGGGATAAGTGCAACTGGTGCGCGAACAAGAAGAGCCTGGGGCCTACGGAGTGGTCGTTTAAGGGTGAGGCGCGAACCATTTGCTGGTACACGAACCCGGACGTGCATGTTATCGACGACGGCACGGTGGATCTGGTTAAGGAGTATGTTTTGCTGCACGAGGCGTTGGGGTGAGACCCCCACCCGGCCTCCCCCATTTTCCGTGAAAATGGGGGAGGAGCAGAGATTCAATTTGATCTGTGAAAATGGGGAGGGAGCGGATGGGAAGGAAGCAAGAGAAATGGCCGGAATGGAAACGATTAACAATGTTGAGCTGCGCGACGAAAGTATTTATCCCGATGAGCAAGTACTCAAGGGCGTGTTGGGCGAGTCGTATACTGCTTATTGTGCTTTGCTAAAGTTGTTTGCTGAGAACGGGATGGAGCCTGAGTGGCGGTATTACCACGATGGGAAAGCGTGGTTGTGCAAGGTGCAAAAGAAAAAGCGCACCATTGTGTGGATGTCAGCCTGGAAGGGGTACATGCAGGCGACGATGTATTTTCCCGCGAAGTATATCGATGCGCTTGATACGCTGGACCTAAGCGAGGAACGCAAGGAAAAAATCCACCAGACGAAGAACACGGGCACATCCAAGCCCTGTATCTTTGAGGTACGAACGACGGAGGTTTTGGGAGAATTCGAAACGGTAATGCGGTTCAAGTTGAAGGCGAAGTGAAGGTCGTTTGTCTGCCCGCTCTCTGGAAGGCAGAAGGGGCAGAGGTGTGTAACAGCGGGGAAAGGTTGTTATAATCGCCTTACACCATCGATTTGATTTCAAGGAGCTTTCCGATGAACCTGATCCCCCAACCCAAGCAATGCACCGTTCGAGAAGGCCAATTTCATCTCACCCCGCAGACCGTGATCGCCGCCGGACCGCAAGCCGCGGGCGTAGCGGGCTATCTGGCGCGCAAATTGTTCCCGGCCACGGGCTGGAACTTGCCGGTGCGCGCCACCCGCGCTAAGGGTCACCCTTATATCTTTCTGGCGCTTGATTCGCGCCTGTCTGGGCTGGGCGCGGAGGGGTACAAAATGGAAGTGACGCCGGTGGGCGTGACGATACGCGCCCATGCGCCGGCGGGGTTGTTTTACGCCTGCCAGACGCTGCTGCAACTGCTGCCGGCGGCAATTTTCCGCGAGGCCCCCGTGGAAGGCATGGATTGGGCTGTGCCCTGCGTGGAAATTGTCGATCAGCCGCGCTTTGCCTGGCGCGGGGCCCATTTAGATAGCTGCCGACACTTCATGCCGAAAGAGTTCATCAAGAAGCTCCTGGATCTGCTTGCCCTGCACAAGATGAATTCGTTTCACTGGCATCTGACCGATGACCAGGGCTGGCGCGTGGAGATCAAGAAGTATCCGCGCCTGACCGAGGTGGGGGCGTGGCGCAAGCAGACTCTGGTGGGGCATGACTATGCTCAGCCGGATGAAGAAACCACCTACGATGGATTGCGGCACGGCGGCTTTTATACCCAGGACGATATCCGCGAGATTGTAGCATACGCCCAGGAACGCTTTATCAATGTGGTACCGGAGATCGAGATGCCGGGCCATGCCCAGGCGGCCATTGCCGCTTACCCCGAGCTGGGCAACTTGAGCGAACCGGTGGAGGTTTGTCAGCGCTTTGGGGTCATAACGCATGTGTTTAACGTCAACGAAAGCACCATCCTATTCCTGCAGGATGTGCTGAGCGAGGTGCTGGAATTGTTCCCCGGCAAGTTCATCCATGTTGGTGGGGACGAATGCCCCAAGCAGGAGTGGCGGGAGAGCCCCGCGGCGCAGGCCCGCAAGCAGGAACTGGGCCTGAAAGACGAACACGAACTGCAAAGCTACTTTATCCGCCGCATGGACGATTTTCTCACCGCGCGCGGGCGGCGCTTGATTGGTTGGGATGAAATTTTGGAGGGCGGGCTGGCCCCCAACGCCACGGTCATGTCCTGGCGTGGAGAGAAGGGTGGCATCCAGGCGGCCAACGCCGGGCACGATGTGGTCATGGCTCCCACCACATACACCTACCTGGATTACTACCCGACAGAACAAACGGAGGGTGAGCCGCTTGGGATTGGCGGGTACCTTCCGCCGGAGCGCGTGTACGGTTACGAGCCGTTGGCCAAGGGCTTTTCCCGTGAGGCGCGCAAGCACGTCCTGGGCATCCAGGGCCAACTGTGGACCGAGTATATCCCCACGCCCAAGCAGGCCGAGTATATGTACTTCCCGCGCCTGACCGCCCTGGCTGAAGTGGGCTGGACGGCGGCCAAGCACAAAGATTACGCGTCCTTCCTGGCGCGCCTGGAAGCTTTCTTTGAGCGGCTGGATGTGTTGGATGTTAATTACAGGCCTGTCTAAAAAATGAGTAGCTGCTCGGGCAGCGGGAGAGAAGTGCCGAATTTAGGGCATAGGTGGGGGTGAAGCCTCCACTTATGCCCTAAATTCGGCGTCTTTTCCCAGATAGCTGAGTAGTTACAAAAAATGCTACAATAGATACATGCTGCGAGCTTTTTTCATCGGTTTGTCGAAGGCGGGCTGGGCGCAGCGGCTGTTCACCCGTTGGGGAGTGTCCAGGCGCACGGCGGCCCGCTTTGTGGCTGGAGAGACTTCCGCCGAAGCCCTTCAGGCAGTGCGGCAGTTGAACAGCGCCGGCATCCAGGCCACGCTGGATGTGCTGGGGGAGAACACCACCTCGCTGGCGGCGGCGGCGCAATCGGCGTCGGAGGTGCGCAGCCTGCTGGACGAGATCCAGGCAGCGGGCGCGCGGGCCAATGTGTCCATCAAGCTGAGCCAGTTGGGTATGAACCTCGACCCAGCTGTGTGCCGCGAGCATCTCTTCTCTATCCTCGAAGGCGCTCGGGCCGCGGGCAATTTTGTGCGCATTGACATGGAAGACTCGGCGGTGACCGCTCTCACCCTGAACCTGTACTACGCGGCGCTCGAAGCGGGCTTTGACCACGTGGGCATTGTCTTGCAGGCTTACCTTTACCGTACCGAGACCGACCAGGAGGAAGTGCTGCGGCGCGGCGGGAAGGTGCGGCTGTGCAAGGGCGCTTACCGCGAACCGGCATTGGTGGCCTTCCAATCTGTAGATAAGGTCTGCGAGAATTACGACCGACTGGCGGAGAAGCTGTTGGGGGCAGGCGGCCCATTGTTGAGCTCCGACGGGCGTTTCCCGCCGGTTCCGGCGATTGCCACGCACGACCCCCGGCGAATTGAGGCGGCCAAACGAGTGATCGAACGGCTGGGATTGCCCAAAGAGGCGGTCGAATTCCAGATGCTCTATGGGATGCGCCGCGATCTGCAGGAAAAGCTGGCAGCCGAGGGCTTCCCGGTGCGGGTCTACGTGCCCTTCGGGACGCATTGGTTTCCCTACTTCATGCGCCGTTTGGGCGAACGTCCCGAAAACGTGTGGTTTTTCATCTCCAATTTCTTCCGGCGATAACTTATGAATGAACCTGCTCCGACCTTTTCACAACATTTGATCCGCATCGCGCATCCCTGGGTGCTGCTGCTCAGTGCCGGTATGTACGCGCTGGGTGGGGGTGTGGCCGATTACCTGGGGTATTCGATTAACTGGCCCGTCTATTTGGTCGGCCTGGCCATGCTCATCCTGTTGTTGCTAAGCAGTTATTTCTTGCGCGAGTACTTTGACCTGCCGGCTCTGCCCGAAGAGCGGCGCAAACCTGGTGAGCCGCCGCGCTTGCTGCGTTTGGGCATCTTGCAAATCGCGGCGACCTGTCTGACGGTGGGCGCCGTGTTGACGGTGATGCTATTTGCCCAAGGCGCACTGAGCCCGGAAGGTTTTCTGCTGTTGGGATTGGTGGTGGTGATGGGGCTAGCTTATGCCATCCCGCCGCTGCGCCTGGCATATTCGGGCTATGGCGAGTTGATCATGGCAGTGTTGTTGGCAAATATGGCTCCGGCCTTGTCGTTGATGCTTCAAATTGGCGAGCTACACCGCTTAATTGCCCTAATTACCTTCCCGCTGACGTTCCTCTACCTGGCGACACATCTGGCAATATCTATGCCGCGTTATGCTGAGGAGGAGCGCAAAGGGCGGCGAACGATGCTGCTGCGGATGGGTTGGCAGCGCGGGATGAGCTTTCACAACCTGCTGATTTTGCTGGCGTTCCTGCTGATGGGCGCGGCAGCTTTGCTGGGTCTGCCCTGGCGGTTGACCTGGCCTGGGCTGCTGGCGCTGCCGGTGGGCCTCTTCCAAATCTGGCAGGTGGTGGCGATTATGAACGGCGCGCCGACGCGCTGGCGATTGCTGGAATTGACCGCTGGGGCTACGCTGGGATTGGCGGTTTACTTTTTGAACTTCGCTTTGTGGGGCGGGTAGACCATGCCTGAATTTTTGGAACTGCTCCCGCCTGCCCAGGCGCTGCGGCGGTTGTTAGATCATTTACCTGCGCCAGATCCGGTGGTCGAGACTTTGCCAGTCACCCAGGCGTTGGGTCGGGTGACGGCCCGTAGTGTGCTGTCGCCGGAGCGGCTGCCCGCTTTCGCGCGCAGCACGGTGGACGGTTATGCCGTCAAAGCGCGGGACACGTTTGGCGCCAGCGACAGCCTGCCGGGTTACCTGATCCTGGTGGGCGAGGTGCCGATGGGCGCGCAGCCCGGTTTTGATGTCCGGTTAGGGCAGGCGGCCTTGATCCATACCGGCGGTATGCTGCCGGAGGGGGCGGACGCGGTGGTGATGCTGGAATATACCCAGGCGGCGCGGCCCGGCGAGGTGGAGGTGCTGCGCGCGGCTGCGCCGGGCGAAAACCTGCTGCACCCCGGAGAAGACGTGCAGGTGGGGCAGGAGGTGCTGTCGGCAGGGTGGCGTCTGCGACCGGCGGAGATTGGCGGGATGCTGGCGCTGGGCATTGGAACGGTGCAGGTGGCGCGCCGCCCGCGGGTGGCGATTCTTTCCAGCGGGGACGAGGTGGTACCGCCGGAAGTGACGCCGATGCCAGGGCAGGTGCGTGATATCAACAGCTATTCGCTGGCAGCGCTGGTGGAGCGCAGTGGGGGCGAGGCGGTTCTCTATGGCATTGTCCCCGACCGGGCCGAGGTTCTGGAGGAGCGCATGCGAGCCGCCCTGGCGGAATGTGACGTGGTAGTAATTACGGCAGGGTCGTCGGCTTCGACGCGCGACCTGACCGCCGCGGTCATTGGGCGGATGGGGGCGCCGGGTGTGCTGGTGCACGGAGTCAACGTAAAGCCGGGCAAGCCGACCATCCTGGGGGTGTGCGCGGGCAAGCCGGTGATCGGGCTGCCGGGCAATCCGGTGAGCGCGCTGGTGATCGCGGGATTGTTCGTTGCGCCGGTGGTCGAGCGCTTGCTGGGCTTGCCGGAAGGCCGCCCTAAGGCCTGCGTCCCGGCACGGCTGGCTGTGAACCTGCCTTCGCAAGCCGGGCGAGAGGATTTCATTCCTGTTCGGCTGGTGGCAGGGGAGGATGGTTACCGGGCTGAACCGATTTTTTATAAAAGCAATCTAATCTTCACCCTGGCGCAGGCAGACGGGCTGGTGCACATCCCGGCGGACGCCAATGGCCTGGAGGTTGGGACAGAGGTGTGGGTGGAGAGGTTGTGAGAGAAGAGAGTTTTTCGCGAATTTCACAAATTTCTTGTAGGGGCGCAGCGGTGGGATAAGACACGGTTATTGACCAAGAACGAGCTGCGCCCGTGAAGAAGAGAAGAGGAACCGCGGAGGTACGGAGGGCGCAGAGTAACGCAGAGAGAAGAAAAGAGAGAAAGAGAAAGGGTTATGCTTTTCGCGGACAGCGGACAGCGGACAGCGGACAGCGGACAGCGAGGTATTATGACCGTATATTTACATGACATTCCATTGCCCCAGGCTAAGGATCGCTTGAATCAGGCTTTGTTTGAGGCCGGGCTGGGTGGGGTGCTGGGCGGTGAGACCATCCTGCTAGATGAGGCGGCTTGCGGTCGGGTACTGGCAGAGGCGGTGTGGGCGCGGCTATCCTCGCCGCACTACCACGCTTCGGCGATGGACGGCTTTGCCTTGCGCGCCGCCAGCACGGCCGAGGCTCTGCCTTCTCGCTCGGTGCGGCTGCTGGTGGGCGAGCAGACTGTCTATGTGGACACCGGCGACCCGTTGCCCGATTGGGCCAACGCGGTTGTGCCGATCGAGAATGTGGAGCCGCTGGATGAGGCCGGTCAGCCTGCCGCCGATCCGCGCAAACCGGACAGCATTTGCTTGCGCGAAGCGCTGTCGCCCTGGACGCACGTGCGCCCGCTGGGCGAGGACATTGTGGCGACCGAGCTGGTGCTGCCAGCCGGGCACGCCCTGCGCCCGGTGGATTTGGGCGCGGTGGCGGCTTGCGGGCACACCCAGGTGGTGGTGGCACGCCGCCCCAGGGTGGCCGTTTTGCCCTCCGGCACCGAACTGGTAGCTGTGGGGCAGGAAGTGAAGCGCGGCGACATCATCGAATACAACTCGCTGGTGCTGGCGGGGCAGGTGAATGGCTGGGGCGGGGTAGCCAAGCGCTGGCCCATTACACCGGATAATTTCGACCTGCTATGTAGGCGGGTTCAGGAAGCCGCCGATGAGAGCGACCTGGTGCTGCTCAACGCGGGCTCGTCGGCGGGCTCGGAGGATTTCTCGGCGCGGGTGGTGGAGCAACTGGGCGAGCTGTTGGTGCACGGCGTGGCTGTGCGGCCGGGGCATCCGGTCATTGTGGGCTTGCTCAACCGTACCGATGGCGGTAAGACCCCCATCATCGGCGTGCCGGGTTATCCCGTTTCAGCGGCGCTGACCGGCGAGATTTTCGTCGAGCCGTTGCTGGCCATGTGGCTGGGGCGGGGAGCATTTGAGCCGCAAGAGGTGGAGGCTGCGCTGACCCGCAAAGTGACCTCACCTGCCGGAGATGACGACTACATGCGTGTGGTGGTCGGACAGGTGGGCGCCAAGCGCCTGGCTGCGCCCATCTCGCGCGGGGCCGGGGTGATCACCTCACTGGTGCGGGCGGACGGGATTGTGATCCTGCCGCGCGGCGTGCAGGGGCTGGAGGCGGGCGCGCCGGTGCGGGTGCGCCTGTATCGACCGGCGGCGGAGATTGAGCGCACCATCATGGCAATTGGCTCGCACGATATGACCCTGGACCTGGTAGCGCAGTTCCTGGCGGAGCGGGGACGGCGGCTGGTTTCGGCCAATGTAGGTAGCCTGGGAGGTCTGGTGGCGTTGCGGCGAGGCGAAGCCCACCTGGCTGGTTCGCACCTGCTGGACCCTGAAAGCGGAGAATATAACCGCAGCTACGTGGCGCGTTACCTGCCCGAAACGCCCGTGACGCGCATGAGTTGGGTGGAACGCCAGCAGGGCTTGTTGGTAAAAAAGGGCAACCCCAAGGGGATTGCCGACTTGCGCGATTTAGTCCGAGCAGACGTGACCTACGTCAACCGGCAGCGTGGAGCGGGCACGCGCGTACTGCTGGATTACCACCTGGGGTTGTTAGGCATTACTCCCGAGCAGGTGCAGGGCTACGACCAAGAGGAATACACTCACCTGGCCGTAGCAGCAGCGGTGGCTTCGGGAAGAGCAGACTGCGGCATGGGCGTGGCAGCAGCGGCGCGTGCCCTGAATTTGGACTTCATCTTTTTGTATGATGAGCTGTACGAACTGATTATTCCGACGGAATTCTATGAAAGCCCCTTGTTGCGGCCGCTGTTGGATCTGGCGCAAGATGCCACCTTCCGCGCGGCTGTACAAGCTCTGCCGGGGTACGGAATTGGAAATATGGGACAAGTTGTGTCATAATGAGAGGAAGGGATGGGAGCAGTAAACTCTTCCCTGACTATTTCGACAATGACATGGAGGGTTTTATGCCAATTTCTGAAAATATTCCCGCGCCGCAGTTCAGCCTGCAAGATGAGACCGGGCAGGTCCGCAATTTGAGCGATTTCAAAGGCCAGCCGGTGGTGTTGTATTTCTACCCCAAGGACGACACTCCCGGCTGCACGACCGAAGCCTGCGGTTTTCGCGATGGTTATGGAGAGTATGCCAGGGCAGGTGTAGTGATTTTGGGTGTCAGTCCTGATTCGCCGAAATCCCACGCCAAATTCAAGGCCAAATACGATCTGCCGTTCAGCTTGCTGGCTGATGAGGACCATGCCGTTTGCGAAGCTTACGGTGTGTGGGGACGTAAGAAGTTCATGGGTAACGAATATGACGGCGTCTTCCGCACTACTTTTGTGATTGGCAAAGACGGTCAGATCGTTAAAGTCTATGAAAACGTTAAACCCGACGGACACGCTCAAGAAGTATTGGCGGCGCTGCGAGCATCCGAGCAGGAATAACGTCGAGGAGAACATTCCGCGGAAATTGATCCGTAAACAGCAGGATGCGGTGCGTTCGCACCGCATCCTGCTGTTTATTTTTTGTAACTGCTCAGAGGGTGGGGAAGGTCCCTGAATTTGAGGTGCATGTGGGGTGCTTCGCACCCCACATGCACCTCAAATTCAGACGCAACTATTTTTTCTTTGCGCGGCAGGGCTGTTACCAGACCCGGAAGCCCGGTGAGACCGGGTTGAAATTGACAAACATTTGTGCCAGCACAGGCGCATAGCCGATGATCACCAGTAATGCGATGATCTACAGGCACCATTCTTCTAGCCAGACAGGGGTTTGCCTGGTGCCGTTTCGGCTCCATGCCAAAGCTTAAGATACGAAGAAAGCCCCGCTGGGTGCGGGGCGATCTTCGTAGATACCGATAAGGTTGTCAGGCTGCGTTGAAATTAGTTGCGGTTAGCGACTTTTTCAGCGCCGACCTGGAACAGGTTGGCGAGCTCGAGCGGGCTGCTGAGCGAGCTGAGGGTGATGCCCCCCAGGTAAGCGGACAGCTTCTGCTGCAGGTCGGTCCACAGCGCGCGCGAGGTGGCGCCGTTGCCGGTTCCGTTGGTATCGGGGGCCACGCGGATGGGGCCCTCGAGTGTTTCAACGATTTGCAACAGGGTGACCTTCTCGGGGGAGTGGCTGAGGCGCAATCCGCCGTGCGGACCGGGGGTAGCTTTGATCAAGCCGCCCTGGATCAGCGCGCGGCCGATTTGGTGCAGGAAGGGCAGGGGAATGTGCAGTTGCTCGGAGAGCAAGGCGGTCGCCTGGGGCGCGTTGGTTTCGTTTTGCGCCAGGGCGATCATAAGTTGTAGACCGTAGTCTAGACGTCGGGAGACTTTGAACATCTTTCACCTCTAAACAGACTGAGTTAAGGTTAACATTGTAGTAAATATACTAAAATATAACTGTCTGACAAAGTGACAAATATCTATATTTTTCCAGTCAACCTTCCGAACGTTGATCGTTTTTCTATAGATAGTCGCATTCGGAAAGAACGCTAAACGTCTTTTCACGAGTTTTGTGAGTGTTCATGCGACGTAACCGCACAAACACTCACAAAGCATAAACTTTGACTGAGCGAGAGAACCACTCAAGCTTCCCTGCGGGTAAAAGGTGAGTGATAAGTCATCCTATACGGCGGGGGATTCGCCCTTTCTATTGACTCAAAAAAGGTATATAATCCCGATTGTGAACAAATTCACCTAAATCTACCTGAATTGAGAGGAGAAAAAATACGATGAAGAAAACATTTTGGAGTCTGCTGGTTGTGGCCATTCTGAGCGCGCTGGTATTGACGGCGTGCGGTGGTGGCGGAGGGGCGTCGATCACCCGTGTTGATCCCCCGGCTGATTATGCCTCGAAGACCAGCCCGGCGGCAGATGCTGCCGCGGGACAGACCATTTACACGCAGAACTGCACCTCCTGCCACGGCGATGCCGGTTTGGGTGACGGCCCCGCGGGTGCTGCTCTGGATCCGGTTCCTGGCAATTTGCAGACCGCTGCCAAGGAAGCCAGTGATGCATACTTGTTCTGGATCATCAGCGAGGGTGGCGCGGCTGCTTCTCGCAGCGCTTCGATGGCTGCCTACAAGGGTGTCCTGAGTGAGGCCGATATCTGGAATGTAATCGCCTACATCAAGACCCTTAAGTAAGTCAAATTTCCATCCTGCGCTTCAATGCGTGGGAATCAAAGTCAAGAAACAAGACAATGCGGCGCGTTCGTGCCGCATTGTCTTGTTTCTTGACTTCTGCAGAGGCGGGAATCGCTTGCGACGTGTGCCGGTTTTGGATAATCTGCGCTTTTCTGTTAAAATGAAGTTACTATGCAATCGATACCCGCATTGTGGCTATGGCTCGTGCTCACCCTGGTGACATTCTCTGCGGTGGGGGCGTTTGTCTTGTTCCGCCGCCAGCAGGCTCGCTTTGCCCGCTTGGAAGAACACCTGACCGACACTGACCGGCGTCTGGAGACGGTGATTGAACTCAATCAGCAGTTGGCCCAGGCGGTGGACGAGAACGGGCTGGTGCAGGCTTCGCTAGAGGCGGTCAACTCGCTGGCGGGGGGCCTGGGTTGCTCCTTCGTGCCGCTGGATCATTGGGGCCAGCCGCTGCAGGCCTTCACCTTTGGGCAGATGCCCGGGCCGGTGTTGAAAGGCTGGGCCGAGCACCTGGCCTCTGAGCAAGTACGTGGGCGCTGTGAAGCCTGCAAGACGCGCCTTTCGCTTGCGGGCGAGGAATGCCCCTTGCGGGTGGGCCCTGTGGGCGCAGGTATGACCATTGCCTGCCTGCCGCTGGAATTGGGTGAGCGGAAGTTGGGCATGATCAACATTTATCTGCCCGCCGACCAGCGCTTGACAGAGGAAAAGAAGCGCTTTCTGGACGGACTGCTGCACCAGATGTCGCTGGCGATTGAAATGAAGCGCCTGCACCAGCAGGAGTTGGATACGCTGCGCCAACTGCACCGGTTGCGAGCGCCGCGAACTGACCTGGCGGCCAACCTGTCGGCGCTATTGCAGGGCATCCGTCCGTCGCTGGGCATGGAAGGGCTGGGTGTTCGCGTTCGCCCGATGTCGGATGAGCGCCTTTCACTGTTGAGTGTTGAGACGGGGCTGTTTGACGGCCTGGATGAAGGCGAGGTTGATCGTGCTGTTGAGTTGGCTGCGGTTGAAGGCTCGGCGCAGGTAGACGAAGCAGGGAATCGCTGGTCGGTCTACCCTTTGACGCTGCCCGATGGGGGTGTGCTGGGTACGTTGCTGGCATACCACCCGCGTCCGGAGCAGTTTCCCCAGCGCGTGTTGGGCTTGCTGCAAACGCTGGCAGCCCAGGCTGCCTTGCTGATCGAAAATGAACGTCTGTCGCTGGCGTTGGAATATACGGTGGTGATCAAAGAGCGCACCCGGCTGGCGCGCGAGATCCACGATGGGTTGGCCCAGTTGGTCGCTTACCTCAAATTGCAGTCGTACCAAATGCAGACGGCGGCTTCGCAAGGCGATTACCAGCGCTTGAACAAGCTGTTGGGTGAGAACCGGGGAGCGCTGGAGCAGGCCTATCAGGAAATTCGTCACACCATTGACAACCTGCGCATCTCACCTGAGGATGGGTTGGTGAGTTGGGTGGAGCGTTTGGCGAATGAGTTTGAGAGCAGTGCAGGGGTGCGGGCGGTGAGCTCGCTGAAATTGGAGGGTGCGGAACTTTCGCCGGAGGTGCAGGCGCAGTTGGTGCGTATTGTGCAGGAAGCGCTTAATAATGTTCGCAAGCACGCCGAGGCCAACCAGGCGCAGATTAACCTGCGGGTGTGGGAGGGGGATGTGCTGCTGGAGGTGATCGACGACGGGCGCGGGTTTGACCCGCTGGACGTGCCCCTGGTGGCGCAGTACGGGTTGCGCGGAATGCGCGAGCGGGCCGAATTAATTGGGGCAGATTTTCAAATCGTGAGCCAGCCGGGACAGGGAACGGCTGTCCGGTTGCGCTTGCCGGCAACCTTACAGGAGAAGGTGGAATGAGTCAAAAGAAATACCGCCTGGTGGTAGTGGATGACCATGTGCTCTTCAGGCGCGGCCTGGTGGGCTTGCTGGCAGAGATGAGCGAATTCGAGGTGGTGGGAGAGGCCTCGGATGGCAAGGAAGCCCTGGAGGTGATTGCCCGGACGCAGCCGGAGATCGCTCTGTTAGATGTGAACATGCCGGGCATGGATGGGATTGCCCTGGTGCAAGCTTTGCGGCGGCAGCGGTCAACTTTGCGAATTATGATGTTGACGATTTCACAGGAAGGCGAAGACCTGCTAGGCGCGGTGCGCGCTGGGGCCAACGGGTATATCTTGAAGAATACCGACCCCGATTCGCTGCGCAACGCGCTACTCAAGGTGGCCGAGGGACAGGGGGCGCTCTCGCCTGAGGTGGTGGGGCCGGTGCTGGATGCGCTTAGCCGGACGACGGTTTCAGAGCCGGCCACGTTGCTGAGTGACCGCGAGTTGGAGGTGTTGGGCTGCCTGGCAGAGGGGTTGACCACGCTGCAAATTGCGATGCGATTGTTTATTTCGGAGAACACAGTCAAGACGCACATCCGCCATATATTGGAGAAGTTGGAGGCATCCAACCGCACCGAGGCGGTGGGGAAGGCCACGCAGTTGGGATTAATCCGCAAGGGGTGATGGATAAATCATCCTTCTGAAAAATTGAGTTAACCCTTACGCGCCGGCTTGATGGATAGCCGGCGCGTACTCATTTTCGTATACTCATAAGTGGATAGAGGCTATCCTCTTTATATTTGCTGTCCGGAGCAAACGATTATGAGCGATGCGGAAATTGAACCAAGAAAAAAAGTTTTAATAGCTTCCGCAAACCCACTGTTTGCGAAGGGGCTTCAGA
Source organism: Anaerolineaceae bacterium (assembly GCA_016927865.1). GTDB lineage: Bacteria > Chloroflexota > Anaerolineae > Anaerolineales > Anaerolineaceae > Anaerolinea. The sequence goes on along the minus strand of JAFGLU010000049.1, from coordinate 63,803 downwards.
AGGTGTATGGCGAGAAGTGGGGGGCGGAATCGGTAGATTTCAACCTGGCCGGTAGCATGGAAGAAACCCTGGCCCGGCTGGAAAGCTGGCAGCCCGAATTGGTCATCGTCGATTACGACGATCGCACCATTCACCGCGAAGCATTCCTGAGCCATTTCATTGCGGGCGACCGTCCAATGCAGGTCATGCTGGTCTCCCTGCAGGCCAGCGGCGAAGTGGTCGTTTACGACCGCCGCACGTTGACCCCGGCCCAAGCCGAAGATTGGATGGGCGTGCCTGCCCGGCCCGCGCACAACCCTGCCAAACTCAAATCCAGGAGCGGTAACATGAAACATTTTTTGATCGCGGGGACGTTGGTGATCGTGTCAACCGCGTTGATCAGCCTGCTGTTCTTCGCCGTGGGGTTGCTGCCCGATCAGGCCAGCACCCAGGCGGTGACCATTGACACGCTGTTCAACGCGCATTTTGTTATTATTGCGTTCCTTTTCTCGCTGATCACGGTCTTTGTGGTGTACAGCGCGGTGGTGTTCCGCAGCAAGCCCGGCGAAAAGCAAGAAGGGGCTTACTTTACGGGAAATACCCGCCTGGAAGTGATCTGGACGGTCATCCCGTTGGTCACCGTGCTGGGTTTTTCTTATTGGGGTGCGCAAAACCTGGCCGAGATCCGCGAAGAAGCCGCTCAGCCCCTCAACGTGCGGGTGGTGGGGTACCAGTGGGCGTGGCTGTTCGAGTACCCAGACTACGGCGTGACTTCGACCACGCTATATTTGCCGGTGAACAAGCAGGCGCTGCTCAGCCTGACCTCGCGGGATGTGATTCACTCCTTCTGGGTGCCGGAATTCCGCGTCAAGCAGGACGTATTGCCCGGTGAGAACCTGGTTAAGCAACTGCGGGTGACGCCTAACAAGGTGGGTAATTATGAGGTGATGTGCGCGGAGTTGTGCGGCGGGGCACATGCTTACATGAACAGCCCGGTGCAGGTGGTGAGCCAGGCCGAGTTTGAGACGTGGCTGTCAGAGCAGGTCAATGCCGTGGAAGCTGACCCGGCTGCGCGCGGGCAGAAGTGGGCAGAGATCAACTGCACGTCCTGCCACACCCTGGACGGCGCGTCGCTGGTTGGGCCAACCTGGAAGGGCCTTTATGGCAGCCAGGTGGAGCTGGAAGACGGCAGCACCGTGACCGTGGATGATGCTTACCTGCTGGAATCGATCCTGGACCCGAACAAGCTGATCCATAAGGGCTATCCACCCAATGTGATGCCCGCCACGTACGGCGATTTGCTGACGGATGAGCAAATTCAGGACATCATCGCTTTCATCCAGACGGTTGACTAACCGGAGGATTGACTATGAAAAAGATATTCTCTTACGACATTGTACGCGGCGTGATCGGCCAACTGATCGGCACGCCGATTGGTTTTGGTCTGGTGGCGGGCATTCAGGCGCTGCTGGGGCGGCCCCTGAACGCCGAGCCGGCTTATGTGGTGGGCGCGGTGTTTGGTGTGCTGGGCTTCTTGATCGGCCTGGGGGCCTTTAGCGATTGGTATCATATGGTGTTGGGCGAGGAAGTGCATGAGCCCGAGGAAATTCAGGACCCTCCGGGCGCACGCCGCTACTGGGGCTTGAGCTTTGACCACAAGGTCATTGGCGTGCAGTATGGCATCCTCTCCATGGTCCTGCTGGCGCTGGGCGGCACCTTTGCGCTCATCTTCCGCACCGAGCTGGCGGCTTCGGGGCGGCAGTTCCTCTCCTTCCAGTTGTTCAACTCGCTGGTGGGGCTGCACGGCATGGTGCTGATCGCTTCGATCTTGATGGGCATCGCTGCCATCTCCAACTACGTTATCCCGCTGTTGATCGGCGCGCGAGACATGGCTTTCCCGCGCCTGAACGCTCTCTCCTTCTGGGTGGCGGTGCCGGCGTCGCTGGTGCTGGTTTCCAGCCTGGCGCTGGGCGGCTTTGAAACCGGCTGGACCGGCTACGCCCCGCTGAGCATCCGCGGGCCGATGGGCATCCAGTTGTTCTTTGTGGGGGTGTGGTTCGTGGGCTGGTCGTCCATCCTGGGGGCGCTCAACCTGATCGCCACCATTGTGCGAATGCGCACCCCCGGCATGGCGATGTTTAACATGCCCATCCTGGCCTGGAGCGTGCTGGCGACCTCGATCATGGCGCTGACCGCTACACAGTTGATTGGTTTGGCCTTCCAGATGACCTTGTTCGAGCGCTTGCTGGGGATGAGCTTCTTCGACCCGGCTGGCGGCGGCAACCCCATCCTGTACCAGCACCTGTTCTGGTTCTACTCACACCCGGCGGTGTATATCTTTGTCTTGCCGGGGCTGGGCGTGATCAGCGAGCTGCTGCCGGTGTTCGTGCGCAAACCCTTGTTCGGCTACCGCTGGATCGCCATGTCTTCGTTGGGCATCGCCCTGGTGGGCTTCCTGGTTTGGGCGCACCACATGTTCGCGGCGGGCATGGAAGAATACCTGCGCGTGCCGTTCATGTACAGCACCTTGCTAGTGGCTGTGCCCACGGGGGTCAAGTTCTTTAGCTGGACGGCAACCATGTGGCAGGGAAAAATGCGCTTGCAGACGCCCATGTACTTCCTACTGGGAGCCATCAGCGTGTTTCTGGTGGGAGGCATCACCGGGCCGATGGCAGGCACGGTGTCCACCGACCTGCACATCACCGACAGCTATTACATTGTTGGACATTTCCACGCCACCATGTTCGGCGGTTATATCTTCCCGGTGTTCGCGGCCATTTACTACTGGTTCCCCAAGATCACCGGTAGGCGAATGAGCGAGAAGCTGGGAAAGTGGCACTTCTGGCTTCTGTATATCGGCTTTATGGTGACTTCGTTTGGGCAGATGCGCATCGGTCTGTTGGGCATGCGCCGGCGCATTGCCGACTACGACGCGGCCCTGGGTTTTGACCTGCCCCACATGATCATCACCATTGCCGGGTATATGGTGGCGGTGGCGGTGCTGCTGTTCTTCATCAACCTGTACCACGGCGCGCGGGCGGGAGAACCGGCCAAAGGTAACTTGTGGGAGTCTCGCTCGCCCGAGTGGCTGGCGCCCTCGCCCATGCCGGTGCACAATTACGACACTCCGGTGGTGGTGGTTGGCGAGCCTTATGACTATGGTCTGGAAGGCTCCAAATATGTTGAAGTGAACCAACCAGTCGCGCCTGCTGCGCAGGCGGCGGACTGAGGAGGGGAAGCCAATGAATAAAAAAGATGAATTGAAACAAGGTTTGATTGTTTTTGCGGGATTGGCTGTGCTGACCGCGATCGAGTATGTGGTAGCCATAACGCACCTGCCCGCGATTTTGCTGTGGGTTCTGGCCCTGGGCAAGGGATGGTTGGTGCTGTGGTTCTTTATGCACGTCAAGCGCGCATTCCGCGATGAAGGAGGGCATTAATGACCGCTCATGCTGCAACCGCTCATTCCAGTTATGCCGACAAGCTGCGCACCGCGCGTATCGGTTTGTGGCTGTTCTTCATCTCCGACGCGTTTGTGTTTGGCGGGCTGCTGGTATCGCGCTTTTACCTGTTGGGCAGTACCCGCCCTGAGTTGGATCAGTTTGTGGGCCTGATAGTGACGTCGGTGCTGCTGGTGTCGAGCTTCTTTATGAACCGGGCCGAAGTTCAGATTTCGCAGGGCAACCGCAAGGGCTTTGTCGTCAGCACCGCCATCACCCTGATCCTGGGCGTGGCCTTCTTGGTGGGGGTGGTGGGCGTGGAGTGGCAGATTGCCCACTTTGGCCCCGATGACGGTCCGGCTGGCGCGGTGTTTTACATGATGACCGGCATGCATGCCTTCCATGTGCTGACCGGGGTGATCTTCCTGGCCCTGGTGCTGCGTAACGGGCTGCGCGGAAAATACAGCACGGAGAAGCACTGGGCGGTGGAAGCGGCGGCCAATTACTGGCACTTCGTGGACCTGGTGTGGATTTTCTTCTACCCGGCCCTGTATTTGATTGGCACGGTGGCGTAAAGAGGTAACAGTGAAGCGAATCCTGGTGTGGGTGGTGGGCGGAGCGGCTTTGTTCTTCGCGGCGGCGGTTGGGCTGGTATTGGCCCAACCTTACACGCTGCGTGGATCGGCCATTGTGCCGCCCGCGCCCGCGCCGGAGATTGCTTTAGGAGAGTATCGCCTGAGTGATGATCAAGGCAAGGTGGTGATGCTGGCTTTTGGGTATACCACCTGCCCGGATATTTGCCCGGCGACGCTGGGCGAGTTCAAGCAGGTGCTGGAGGGGTTGGGCAAGGATGCCGGGGATGTGCAGATGCTGTTCATTACGGTTGACCCGGCGCGGGACACCCCCGAGCGCATGAGCGCTTATACCGCGGCTTTCGACCCGCGCATCCGTGGCTTGAGCGGCAGCGAGGAGGAATTGCAAGCGGTGTGGGCGTCTTACGGCGTAACGCGCATCCTCCGCGAGGTGGGTTCAAAGGCGGGCTACCTGGTGGATCATTCCACGCGCATTTATGTGGTCGACGGGGCGGGTAACCTGCGCGCCACCTATGCGTTTGGTACACCGGTGGCGGATTTGGTCTCGGATCTGCGTTTTTTGGTGAGGGAATCGAGATGAACATGACCAAAGCCGTGCTGCTGCGGATTGGGATTTCTCTCATCATTGGTGTGGTAGGGGGCTGGCTGATAAGCGAGACCAGCTACCAGTCGATGAAGGACCCCAACCGGCGTGACGAAGCCCGGCAGATAGAGATCGTTATCCCGGAGGGCACCGCCGAGCGGGTGGCTGCCGGGGAAGAGAATTTGAGCCTGCCCGAGACGATGACCTTCGTGGAGGGCGACCTGCTGATCGTGCGCAATCAGGACACGGTCAGCCACCAGTTGGGACCGGTGTGGGTGCCGGCGCAGTCCAGCGGGGTGCTGGAGCTGATCACAGCCAATAATTACAGCTATGCCTGCTCGTTCCAGGTGGACCAGGTGATGGGCATCCAGGTGCTGCCGCGGCTGACCCTGGGAATGCGCGTGACGGGCGCCTTGATGATTGGCCTGCCCAGTTGGGTGATGATTGCCCTGTATAGTTTTCTGATCTTCCCGATCAAAAAGCAGCAAGCTGTGCAAAGCGCGCAGACCGGAGGGACAGAATGACGGCGCGTGCGCTGCGGCCCGAAGGCAGCCTGGATTGGCGTCTGCTGCTGACTCCACGCTGGGTTTTTGCCACGCTGCTGGTGATTGCGGCCGTGGCGGTGATGATTCGGTTGGGCATCTGGCAGTTGGACCGGCTGGAACAGCGCCGCGCGGTGAACGCGCAAGTTCGGAGCATGGCGGCACTGCCTGCGCTTGATCTTAACCAGGCCTGGCCCACAGCGGATTTGACCGTTATGGATGGCCGTGCTGCAACCGTGACAGGTGTATATGTTCCAGAGGAAGAGGTGCTGCTGCGCAACCAGGCGTGGAATGACCTGCCGGGTTATCATGTGCTGACACCGCTGCGCATAGAGGGCAGCCAGGCGGTAGTGTTGGTGAACCGCGGCTGGATCCCGTTGGAAGATGGCGGGCAGAGCCTGGCAAAATACGCCGAACCGGGCACCGTGACGGTGAGTGGGTGGATACAGGCGGGGCAGTCTGAACCGCGCCGGGGAGGGCGGCCCGACCCGGAATTGGCCCCCGGGCAGGCGCGCCTGGAAGCCTGGAACTTTGTCAACCTGGAGCGTATTGCTTTGCAGGTGAGCGGGGAGCTGCTGCCGGTATACTTGCTGGCGGCGCCGGTGGAGGGGGCTGTGCTTTTACAGCGCAGCGCGCCGGAAGTGGATTTGAGCGAAGGCCCGCATATGGGCTACGCTGTACAATGGTTCTTATTCGCATCAATGCTGGGAGTGGGATACCCTTTTTATGTTCGCAACCAACTCAAACGAAACTCAACCGCGCATTAATCGCTTGCGCTTTTTGCTGCTGGCAGCGGCAATCACGATTCTACTGATGATGGCGGCGGGCGGGGCCGTGCGCGTGCAGGATGCCGCTCAAGCCTGCCCCGATTGGCCCACCTGCTACGGGCAGTGGGGCATTCCTGAGCCGGTGCAGGCGCGGGTGCAGGTGCTGCATCGGGCGTTGGCCGGGTTGAGCGCGCTGCTGGTATGGGCCGCCACCGGATGGGTGTTACTACGCCACCGGGCTCAGAAGTGGCTGAGCCTGCCTTTGTTGCTGGCCTCGGCGCTGATGGTGGTGCAGGTGTTTTTAGGCGCGGGATTGGTCGCGCGCGGTGCAGAAGGGGCTTTGCCCACCTGGCATCTGCTGCTGTCTTTACCGGCCCAGGCGTTGGTTGTTATTGCCGCAGTGAGCGCTTTCTATTTGCAACGGGACAAACTCGCGGCTGCCCCGCTGCAACCTCGCTCGCCTTTTGCGCGCCTAAGCGTCCTCACAGCGCTGGCGGTGTTTATGTTGATGATTAGCGGCGCCTGGGTGACCGCCAGTAACGCGGGGTCGGCCTGCGCGGGCTGGCCGTTGTGTTCGGGCGGGCTGCCCACCCAGCCGTTGGGTTGGCTGGCCTTTGGGCATCGCCTGTTGACCGCGGTGGCAGGAGGGTTATCGTTGGCGTTGTTCTTGCGGGCCTGGCGCTCGCAGCGAAGTCAACCGGTCATCCTCTCGGCGGCTTCGGGAGCGTTTATCTTGCTGGCTGGGCAGGTGCTCATCGGCGGGTTGAAGATGGCGCGCGGCTTCCCGGCGGACCTGGTCGGGCTGCATTCGGTCATGTCGGCGGGGCTGTGGGGCGTGTTGGCGGTGCTGGTGGGCGCGGCGGCCTGGGTGGGACGCAGCGCGGAAGACGAGGCCTTGGAAGCTGCAGAACCGCTGCATTTCCGCACCCGTTTCAAAGATTTCATTCTGCTCAACAAGCCCATCATTGTTGTGTTGCTGCTGGTCACTACCTACGCGGGCATGGTGGTGGCGGGCAAGGAGATTCCGAGCGCGGGGCTGACCTTTTGGACCATGTTGGGCGGGGCTCTGGCAGCCGGCGGGGCCAGCGCGCTCAACCAGTACATCGACCGGGAGACTGACAAGGCCATGCAGCGCACGCAGAACCGGCCTCTGCCGGGCGGGCGTTTGAAACCCGCCGAAGGGCTGGCTTACGGGTTGGCCGCTTGCTTGGCAGCGTTCTTCCTGCTGGCGGGGTTTGTCAACCTGCTGGCAGCGGTACTGTCACTGGCCGGGATGATCTACTACGTGCTCCTGTACAGTGTGTGGCTCAAGCACCTGACCGTGCAGAACATTGTGATTGGCGGCGGGGCGGGGGCCATTCCGCCGCTGGTGGGCTGGGCAGCAGTGACCGGCAGTTTGGATATTCCAGCGCTGTTCCTGTTTGCCATCGTCTTCTTCTGGACGCCGCCGCACTTCTGGGCGCTGGCGCTGGTGCGCCGCAGTGATTATGCCCGCGGGGGGGTGCCCATGCTGCCGGTGGTGCGTGGGGAGGTTGAGACGCGCAAGCAGGTGTTGATTTACACGTTTGAATTAGTCGGGCTGACCCTGCTCATGCCGCTCTTTAAGATGGCAGGCAGTGTTTACCTGGTTTCGGCGTTGGTTCTGGGCGGGTGGTTGATCCACACGGCCTGGAAGGTGTTTAAGCAGGGGGGCAACAAAACCGCCTGGAAGATGTATCGCTATTCGAGCATGTATCTGGCCTTTCTGTTCCTGGCATTGATGGTGGATGCCTTAGTGTAAGGGGCAGAGAAACAGGGGAAAGACATGCATGAGGAAACAGCCAGTTGAAGAGCTCTTCGACTGGCTGTTTCGATTAATTCTTACGGCAGGGAAGGGGCTACACCAAACGCAGCAGGACTTTGCCTTTCTCCCAGAGCTGTTCCAGGCGGTAGTAATCGCGCTGTTCGGGAGAGAAGAGGTGGACGACCACGTCGCCAAGGTCGACGAGCATCCAGCCGTCTTCAGGACGGCCTTCGATTTTCGTGTTCAGCTTATATAGCTGGTGGGCGCCTTCGACCAGTGCTTTTGCCAGACTATCCAGCATACGATCGCTGGTACCGTTACAAATGATGAAGAAGTCGGCGAAGGGGGCCAGCCCCTGGATGTCGATGAGAACGATTTTTTCGCCTTTTTTATCTTCGAGCACGTTGACCATGCTGCGTGCAACTTCCAAAGTGTTCAGTGCTTCACCTCGTGTTTTGAAATTCGGGTAATCGAGAGTGATTGTAGCATAAAGGGGAGTTTCTTACAAACACGAACGGAGTTCATCCGCGAATGTCGCTAATGGACGCGAATGAGGAGATGAGAAAAATTAACCGCAGAGGCGCAGAGCGCGCAAAGGAGCGCAGAGAGAGAAGGAAAGAAAAAGAGAGAGAAAGAGAAAAGGTTATACTTTTCACTGATAGCTGATAGCTGATAGCCTTTCTTACCCCAACGCTGCTTTGAACAAAGGCGTGTAGATGGCTCCACCGGGCTGCAAATCGCTGCGAAAGAGCTGGATGTGCTGCACGGTGACCACTGCCAGTTCACCGACCTGCACAGCCGAAAGTGCCTCGGCAATGCTCTTGACCTCTTGAGGCGTAGCATGTTGTGAGACGCGCCCCAGGGTGAGATGGGGAGAAAATTCTCGATCCTCGTTGGGATAACCCAGGCGGGAGGTTTCGCGGTCAACGCCGTGCTGCAGCTCGGTCAAGGTTGGTGGGGCGGCGACGCCCACCCAAACCACCCGCGGTCTGAGCCGGTTGGGGAAGGCTCCCAGCCCGCCCACGGTGATTTGTAGGCTCTTGTGCCGTTTGGCTTCTGTGCCCAGCACACCGGTCAGGCTGTTGAGGTTGGCCGGCGAGACGTTTCCCAGAAACTTCAGAGTCAGGTGGATGTTTTGTGGCGATACCCAGCGTACGGCGCGCGAAGTGCGCTGCTGGAGCTGCGCGATGATCTGGCCGAGTTGGGCTTGCAACGCTTGAGGGAGCTCAATGGCGATGAAGGCGCGAATTGCAGTCATGATTTTGCCTGCCTGGGAGTGAAAACTAGTCTATGTAGGCTTCAAGTACAAGGTCAATGGGGTCACTGCGAACTTCGGGACCCGTGTCATCGGCATCTTTCTGGACAACCCGGTAAGTGAACTTAACCGACATGAGTTGTCCGCGCGGCAGCCCGCTCTGGTGCTCAATTTCCGGTGGAGTGGTGGGCGGGTTGAAGATCAGGTTGACATAAAATTGCCCATCACGCCGGAAGTCGATGATTTGGCCTGGCTGCACATAGATTTCTAAACGGATTTCGTCTTTGATGCCCTGATCGGTAGTGGAGACGTATTGGTGCATCTCAGGACGGTAGGAGTAGATGAAGGTTTCATCACGGCCGTTCCGGTCTATGGCACGCTTGAGCGGCTCGAGTTGGATGTTGGTGAGGACAATTTTTTGGGAGGTGGGATTGGTCAGTTTGAAGTTGAGGGTACTGGGCCAGCCATGCTCAGCAGCTTCGGCGTGCAGGCCTTTGATGCTGACAGGCCGGCTCCCGCAGCCGGTGAGCAATATGCTTGAGATGATCGCAAAGGCTATCAGCCTTTGGATGGCACGGGACATTCCGCCTCCTTCAATTGCCAATCTATTGGATATCTATCCGTCGAATTCCAGTATACAGAAGCGGTTTTCGGCTGTCAAGCTGAGGGCGGGCGGTAGTTACTCCAAAAAGCATCAATGCGAGCGGCGAGAGACAACGGCGTAGACCAGCAGCAGGCCGGCTACGGCAATGAGCAGCCACTCTTCCGGCTCGGGCACGCCTGAAATGGGCGGTGGCGCGTTGGGATTGACCCCCAGGGTATCGCCCAGTTCCTCCAACTCGCGGTCGAAGCGGTCGGCGCCCTTTTCCAGGCTATCCAGGCGGCTCTGCTGTTGCGGGGTGACCAGCACGATCATGGAGGAGTAAGGCGTGACCACGCTGTTCTCCACGGCAATCTGGTGTAGGGCGTCCAGTGTCTCCAGGTTGGTTAATTCGCCGCGCTGGCGCTGCGCTTCGGCCAGAATGACGCGGCGGGCTGCCAGGGCAGCGAAACCATCGGTGGCATCTGCGCCCGTGCTTTGCGCGGGGCTGGTGATCCACAGGTAACCGTCGGCAAGGTCAACGATAGAGCCGGGACCACCCAGCTCGGCGCTGTTCAGGCGCACTGCCAGGCGGGTGAGGGCTTCGTCCACGGAGCCTGCCACACCGCCGCCGCTGGCCTGGACCGCATCGATGGTAGGATCGTCATACCCGAGGGGGAATCCACCTAGGTGGATGATCCAGACCGGTTGGGAAAAGCTGTGAGGCGTTTGCCCGATCTCGCCCAGCTCATAGCCGGTGCCGTCGGTGAGCACCAGCACGGCATCATAGGTTTCGCCACCGCTCAATTTTTGGTACTGTATGAGTAATTCGGCGGCGTTCTGCCCACCGTAATACTGGATTTGCTCAAAGTCCAGGGCGGTGAGCTTGGTGCGCGAGGGCGCTTCTCCGCGATAGGGGGATGAGGTCAAGTACGCATCCAGGTTCGCGCCGGCCGAAGACAACTCGTTCAGGCGGGCCAGGGCGTCGGCCACCTGCCCGGCCTGGGAAGCCATGCTGCGCGAGCGGTCCAGAACAACCGCCAGGCGCAGGTTGGCTGACGGCTGGGGCAGGGTGGAGGGGTCTGCGGGGCGGGCGATGACGGTGGTTCCGTTGGCGAAAGAGATTTCATGTTCGCTTTGGATGACCATGCCGGAGGTGGGAACACTCGCGGGGAGCCAGTCGGATTCGTTTCCGCGCACCGCTTTACCGGCGACGCTGCGATCGGATGCGCGGTCCCAGAAGATATTGTATTTTTCGGACAGTTGGGGCAGGGGCCAGGTGCCGTCAATGGCGGGGGTGCGATAGGTCAGCCACAGGTGCAGTTCGGGGCCTTCGTGAACTGTGCGTGTGGTTTTAGCGCCGTCATAAACGGTGGAGATATTCATCGGGTCGATGGGAAAGACGCGCAGGCGGTACTGGCGCGGGCCGATTTGCTCGATCAGGGCGGGGTCCACGTTACGAATTAACTCGCTGCGGTAGGAGGCCTGGGCTGCGCCGCGGGGCGCCACCTGGTAGGCGAATCGCAGCGAGCGGTCGGGCGAATTGCCCAGCCAGACGCCCGTCACCGCGGCGGATTCGGGCAGGCTGAAGTAATAAATGACTTCCTGGCGCTCGCTGGTGACGTTTTGGTACACCTCGTAAAGCTCGATCTCGGCCCAATCGCCATGCTCGCTGACGGTGACTTCCTGGCGGTTGAGGCGCACCTCGCGGTCGTCAACAGCGCGCCAGGCAGCCTCGGCTTGATCGGCCGACCAGGTGGAGCGCACGGCCCGCACCACCGCTTCGCGCTCGCCATCGGTGATGGGCTGGTCGAAGAAGTCTTCGTAGAGTTGGGCGGCTTCGCTGGGTTCGGTGGTGAAGGCGAAAGTGTCACGAACTTCGCCGGGGGATGCCGAATGGACGGGGACGTAAAGCAGAGGCCGGATATAGGCTTCATACGCCCGCTGCACAGCGCGGGCTTTCTCCTGCTCCAGGTTCAGCAATGGCGTGAACATGTAGATGTCGCGTATATGACTGACCTCGCCAACCGCCGAGAGGTAGCGGAAGTTGCTCAGGTAGGCGTTGAGCAGGCCGGCGCGGATGGTTTCTTGCTGGTCCAGGAGGGATTGAGCATGAGCGGGGGTGGCGGGCGGCGTGGAAAGCAGCGCAAAGGCTTTGCCCTGAGGCTGGCGCAGGCTGAATCCGAAGATGACACCCCACACAACCAACGGCAGGAGCATCATCAAGGCAGCCTTGGAGAAGCGGATTTGCCCCACCAGGGCGCGGGCACGGTTGAGCCAGGCGCGCACCGTGAGAATGGGCACGGCGATGGGCATGAGCACAACCAGAGTGCCGGTGACGATCAGGACCAACATACCCAAGATGGACATGGGGATGAAGCGCCATTCGTAGCGCAGGTTGCCGAAGAGATAGGAAATAGAGCTGAAGAACCCGCTGATTTGCTGCCAGATCATGGAAGCTAAAGGCGGTGCATAAAACGCCACCCACCCGGCAGCATACAAGGCCACCGCCAGCATGAAGGTCAACCCGACGGCCTGCAAGGCGACCCAAACGGGGGTTTTTACCCGGCGGATGAGCTGCCAGAGGAAAGCGATCATGCCCAGAGCGGCGATGAGAGCCAGCATAGCAATGGTGAGGGTGGTTTCGCGCACCAGGAAGAGCAGGAGCGCGAGCAGCAGCATGGACGGCCCTTCGACCACGTAGCCCAGGGCGAAGAGCTTGCCCGGATCGTTGCGAAAGATGGTCAGAGCTAATACCACGCAAGCTACTGGGATGAGTACAATGACAACGGCATAGATGAAGTAAATGAGCGGTGTGATCCCGGCGCGCAGCGAGAGAATGAGTTCGGGCAGCAAGACGGGTGCGAATCCGAGCAGGACGAAGGCTAGAAAGAGAATGTTCCAGAACCAGAAAAGAATTGCGCCCAGTTTGTCAGATAGGGGCAGCTTGTTGGCGGGGGTTGCGTTCATTTCACCATCCCTTTGTGAATGACCTCGCGCAGGCTGGAGAAGAAGCCAAGGGAGGCTTGAGCCTGCGGGTCCACACTTTGATCGAATAAGACGGTTACCAGTACCCATTCCTCGCGCTGCGGATCAAGGTCAGTCCACATGCGCGTGCCGTAGTCATCGGTGGTTTGGGTAGCGGATTGAAACCAGTAAGCGGCGGTATAGCTGCGCTCAGAGGAGCGTTCGGAGAGTTTGACGACCCGCAGGGGGAACTCGCCGGAAATGAGCTGCGCATAGCTATTGTCTACCGTCAGCCCATACACCTCAAAGCAGCGCTCGGGCCGGTGCTGCCCGCGCCAGGAGTGGCTGCGGATGAGGATCATCGAGCCGCTCAGATCGCCCATTGAAAAGCGCTGGCGGTCGGCGCTGTCTGCCCCGCCGCTGGTAATCCAGTCAATCTCACCGGGACTGAGTGGTTGGGGGGAGGTGTTCATCTCGGCGGGGTACTGCCAGCCCGAGGGAGCAGAAGCGCCTTGGACTGGGCGAGGAGTGTACAGGAGGGTCAGGCCCAACACCACGGCGCACAGAGCGGGGGCCAGCCAGAGTGGGCTGGCGTGGGCCGGGGCCAGGGCAGGCTGGGCCCGAGCTGGGTGGGGCAGCCGCAAGATGGCGAGCGCACCCACGCAGGCGCCTACGAAACCCAGCACGCCCAGAGGTACATGCAGCATTTCGGCCAGCAGCGGCCAGTTCAACACCTGCCCGGTTCCGATGAGGGCAGCAACGCGCAGCAGGTTGGCGCAGAAAAGCAACCCGACCATCAGCACTCCGGCCAACAGCCAACGCAGGTTGAGGGGCTGGCGTTCGATCCAGGCGGCGGAAAGCAGGAAGAGCAGCCCCGTCCACAGACTTTTTACGCCGCTGCAAGGCAGGTCGATCTTGGCGACGCCGCTTTCAAAAACCAGGATGGTATCGACGCCGAGGGAGGAGTGGCCGAGTGCGGCGAAGCCGTCGCGGACGAGCTGGGCGGTGACGCGGCGCATGGGGTAGCCGACAAAGGTTTCAAGATGCTCGCCGAAGGGCAGCACGCCCACCAGGAGCAAGGCGGCTAGAAAGCCTTCGCGCCAGCGGTGGGGTTCCAGCCACAAGCCCAACAGCCCGTAGGTGGCCAGGCCGAACAGGGCGGCGGAGAGCGAACGGATATCGAAGAAGCGCTCCATGAGCAGGTAGAGGAGCGAACAGCCAAGTAGGAGCGCCAGGGCTGGCGGGTGCAGGCGTGGGCGCAGATCTTCGGGTCGGGGGAAGGAAATGGGAGAACGGCGCAGTCGGGCAGCAATTAATACCAGTACCGCCAGCAGAAGGATCTGGTTGGTGCGGAACTCCTGCCGTGAGAAGATGACGCCCAGGTAGCCGAACACCGGGCGGTACAGCCAGACCCACAGCGCAGAGAGGAGCAGGATGGGGCCGGCAGGCAGGAGATAGGGAACCCAACGATTGGTGTGCATCAGCGGCCTAGGTGCTGCGTAGCTTTTTCATCCAAAGGTTCGCGGTACTTACCGATACAACTACCCACAGGATGGGAAGATATCGGCAGATCAAATCCCAGGTGCTTTCTGGAAAGTAAATGACCTCTGGAACCCAAGCAAATAATAGGGTTTGGGTTAAGCCTATCGGGTAAAGGTAAAAACTCAGCATGAAAGGTACACACAGAGCACTCACAAAAAGCAGCACTTCTGCCCAGGCGCCGGGGAGCGGGCGCGGGCTTCGGTGTACGGCAGAAAGCAGAAGGAAGTACCCCAGCGCAAACAGGAGGAGACCCAGTAGAAATGTGATTTGGATCGCAGCCCGGTAGAAGGGATAGCGAGCGTCCAAGTACCTGCCTTGATCGGAGGTGGAACTGATGAGGACCAGTACAGCAACAGCCATGGATAGAAGCAAGCCCAGGAGGGCTGCACGGTAGGCAAGTTTTCCGCCGGCGCCGCTGCGCCGACCTGTTTCACGCAAGGTTACGGCAAGTTGGGGGCCGATGGCCAGCGCGGCTGTTACGCCGAACTGGGGGGCAAAGGAACTGAGCACGGCTCGCAGATTGGGGCCAGGCTCGGAGAAATGCAGGGTCCCTCCCATGTAGATGCCCAGGTAGGAGTAGGGCAGCCCCACCAGGGCGGCCATGCAGGCAACCAGGATCAGCCCGTGATCGGGGCGGTTGAGTCGCAGCACGGCCATACAGATCAGCCCGGCCAGCAGCGAAGTGACCAGCCAGTTGATTCCTTCGGGGCCGTCGGGGACGAATTCAAGATTGATGATCCACAGGCCCACCACGACAGGGACGGCAGCCAGCAAACCGCGCAGCCGGTCGCGGATGGTGATGTGATAGAGCACAAAAGCCAGAGTCAGACAACACAAAGCCAGGAAGATGGGCCCATTGGCGACTGTGTCTAGCTCCAGTTGTGGAAAAGCCCGATTAAAAAAGCCGATGATGAGGGACATGACCAGCACAAACCAGTAAAGGTACCAGGCGGCTGCCCAGCGTGGGCGGCCAAGATGGAAGTAGGCAATGATGCTGCCCATGACAGCTAAGGCGGCCAGAATGCCCAGCGCGACCCCAAAGGCCGAGTTTTCTCCGCCAATTCCGGCGGCAGCCAGCAGCAGCGGCAGGCCAGACACCAGCCCAAGCAGGAATTGGGGCAGCCCGCCCAGGAAAGCTTCTAGCCAAGAACTGCGTGGCGTGGGGCTGCCTGGACTGCCGAGCGAATCGCCCCCGGCGGGCTGAGGTGTCATCTGCGGTTGGAGGGCGCTGTTCATGCTGAAAGCATAGGTGTGGGCCAATCCGGCGGGTAGGTCGGCCAGCTCTTTCAGGAGTGTTGCGGTGGGGTTCAGGCGGCCGCGCAGGCGCGCTTCTTCCAGTGCTGCGGCAAACACCTCTTCCATCTCGCCGGAGAAACGGGCTTGAAAAGCGGGGGGGTAGAGCCGCAGAAGAAGACGATAGATTATGAAAGCGAACTTCATATATTCCCCTCTTCCAGGCGCAGGCTGGCGGTTGTCACCAGGGAGCGCATTCGATCGGTTTCCACTTGCAGTAAAGACCGCCCGGCGCTGGTCAGGCGGTACGCTTTGCGCAGGCGCCCGCCGCTGTCATTACCATTGTCTTCGGGGAGGTCGATGCGTTCGATGAGGGCCTGCTCCAGCAGGCGGCTCAACGCTCCGTACAGCGTCCCCGTGCCCATGCGCACCTTGCCCTCGCTGAGCGCGGCGACATCCTTCATGATGGCGTAGCCATGCTTGATTCCCGAGGCCAGGCTGAGGAGGATGAAGAAGGTGGGCTCTTGTAGGGGAGCGGAGCGTTGAATATTCATTACGGTTCCTTTTCCGAACGACGTGGAATGCGGCGGGTGATGTGATGTATTCCTCGGATGATAGATGATATGTCAGTGACCGACATATATATCGTAGCGCAATAATGTGGATATTACAAGTATTAATTTTGGCCCAATGGGAGTTGACCTGATGAAGACCTCATATTCAAGAATGAGGTCTTGACTACGCTAATTTCAATTAACCCCCGCTTGAACTGAGCGCTGAAGCTGGGATTTCCGGTATAATTTTAGAAGGTCAAATTCTGAGCAGTCTGGATAGAGGCAATTATTATGAGTTCATCTGAGATCTTTCCGCTCCTGTTCCTGGCCGGAAAAAAAACCTGGGAGATGCCCCAGCTTCCTTCGTTGAACAAATTGCCCCCACGGGCAACGCTCCTGCCATATCCTTCGGCAGATGTAGCGCTGACGTTAGAGCGGGAGGCGACGCCCTGGTTCATGAGCCTGGACGGGCAATGGGATTTTCAGATGAAACCGCGCCCCGAGGAAGTCACGCTGGAAGCAGTCCAGGCGCAGACCTGGGACAGCATCCAGGTGCCGGGCAACTGGACGATGCAGGGGTTTGGCAAGCCGCACTATACGAACGTGCAGATGCCCTTCCCCAACATCCCGCCGGACGTGCCGGACGAGAACCCGACCGGGATTTACCGCCAGCTTTTTGATCTGCCGGGTTCCTGGCAGGGGCGGCGGGTGGTGCTGCATTTTGGTGGCTGCGAGGGCATGCTGGTGGTCATGGTCAATGGTCAGGCGGTGGGCATGAGCAAAGATGCGCGCACGCCGGCAGAATTTGACGTGACCGGGCTGGTCCATTTCGACCAGCCTAACGAGCTCATCTGTGTGGTGGTGCAGTGGTCCGATGCCTGCTACATCGAGGATCAGGATCACTGGTGGCAGGCCGGTTTGCAGCGAGAAGTGTACCTGTACTCGACCCTCACGCCGCATATTCAGGATATTTCTGCCCGCGTCGACCTGGATTCGGCTTACCGGGATGGGACTTTGGACCTGACTGTTAAAATTGGCTTCCCTGGTGAAGATTACACCGAGGGCGGGTTGGAAGTGCAGTTGTATGACCCGCAAGGCGAGCCGGTGTTCTTCTCGCCGCTGGTTCGCGAGTTCGCCCATACTGAAAGCCTGTGGTCACCCACTCGCTCGCCGCGCATGCAAGTGCGCTTTGAAAAAGAAGTGGAGACTCCGCTGAAGTGGACCGCTGAGACCCCCAACCTCTACACCCTGGTGGTCACCCTGCGCACTTCGGCGGGCGTGGAGTCGACCGCGACGCGGATTGGATTCCGCAAGATCGAGATCCGCGACCGGATGCTGCTGATTAACGGCAAGAAGGTGCTCATCAAGGGTGTTAATTATCACGATCACGACGACACGCACGGCAAATATATCAGCCGCGAACTGTTGGAGAAGGACATTTGCCTGATGAAGCAGTTCAACGTGAACGCCGTGCGCACCTCGCACTATCCTAAGGATGTGTATTGGTACGACTTGTGCGACCGCTACGGGATCTACCTGGTAGATGAAGCCAACATCGAATCGCATGCCTTCTACCGTGAAATGTGCCGGGATTTGCGCTACACCAACGCCTTTGTGGAACGGGTGCGGGCGATGGTAGAGCGAGACAAGAATCACCCCAGTGTCATCTTCTGGTCGCTGGGCAACGAGAGCGGCTACGGGCCCAACCACGACGCGGCGGCGGGATACGTTCGCCATGCCGACCCGACCCGCCCGCTGCATTACGAAGGCGCGATCACTTCATGGGGCGGTGAGGGCTGGGGCAAGGGTCTGCGCGCCAGCGACGTGGTCTGCCCCATGTACCCGCCGATCGAGCATATCATCGAGTGGGCCAAATCGGGGCAGGGCCACCGCCCGCTGATCATGTGCGAGTACTCGCATACGATGGGCAACAGCAACGGCTGCCTGGCCGATTACTTTGAGGCCTTTGAAACCTATGCGGGTTTGCAAGGCGGCTACTTGTGGGAGTGGCTGGATCACGGCATTCGCCAGACTGCGCCCGACGGGCAGGTGTATTGGGCCTATGGCGGCGATTTTGGTGACGAGCCCAACGACGCAAACTTTGTCACCGACGGCATCGTCTGGCCGGACCGCACGCCGCACCCGGCGTTGTATGAATTCAAGAAGCTAGCTCAGCCGGTGCGTGTGGAGTGTTTGGATTCGGAGCGAGGGGTGGTGCGAATTGTGAATAAGCACGACTTCATCAGCCTCGATTGGCTGCGCGGCGACTGGGAGATGGTTGTGGACGGCAATCGGATTGTAGGCGGTGAACTTCCGGCCTTGACCATTGGGCCTGAGAAAACCTTGGATGTGACTCTTCCGGTAGGTGAGAACCTGCCCGCTGGCGAACGCTTCCTCAACTTCCGCTTTTACCAGCAGGAGGCGACTCTCTGGGCGCCTGCTGGGCACGAGGTGGCCTGGGAGCAGCTTGCCTGGGCCGGCGCCCGGACCGACGCGCCCACCCGCCCGGCTGGGCCGGTGAGCGCTGGGGAAGATGGCCAGACCGTCCGCCTGACTGCGGGAGAAACCGAAGCAGTGTTTGACAAAGCCAGCGGCTTGTTACTGTCTTATGGAGCAGGTAAAAGTCTGCTGGTGCGCGGCCCAAAGCTGAATGTGTGGCGGGCCGGTACGGATAATGACGGCATCAAGTTGATGCTGGGACCAGACAAGATCCTCTATCACTGGTTAGAAAAACAACTCAACCAGTTGGAGCAGCGCCTGGTGGGCATACGGCTGGTGGAAGACCCCAGCGGTTTACCCGGCGTGGAAGTGATCCATGAGGCCTCGGGGCGCGGGCAATGGGACGACTTCCGCTTCACCCAGCGTTACACCCTGCTGTCTTCGGGCGATTTGCAAGTATCCAACGATGTAGAGATCGGCGATGATCTGACCGACCTCCCGCGGGTGGGGGTGACTCTGGCGCTTGAGGCGGAGCTGGAGCAGTTGGAATGGTACGGGCGCGGCCCGTGGGAGAATTACAGCGACCGTAAAGCCAGTGCGATGGTTGACCGCTACCGGAGCACCGTCAGCGGGCAGCATGTGCCTTATATCATGCCACAGGAGAATGGGCATAAGACGGATGTGCGCTGGGTTGATCTGACGGATGCAGGCGGGAGGGGCCTGCGCGTGGAAGGCCAGCCGCTGATCGAGTTCAACGCCAGTCATTTCACCGACAACGACCTGTACGCTTGCAGGCACACCACCGATCTGCACCCTCGCCCGGAAATCATCTTAAATTTGGACGCGGCGCAAAGAGGTCTGGGGACTGCATCCTGCGGGCCGGATACGCTGGAAAAGTACAAGCTGCTGGAAAAGGCTTATCGTTTTGGGTACACGCTGCGGGTGCTGAAATAGCTAGCTGCCCAAAAGTCCCTAAAATAGGGTGTATTTGGGGTGCTTCGCACCCGCAAAGATATCAAAATCGCTTCCCTTCCGAATTTTAGGATAGGTACTTAATACTGCAATTCGGTGATCTTTGGGTCGTTGAGCAGCAGGGCGGTGAGTTTGTTGTGCGCTTTATGCGAGCCGAGCGTGGTCCAGGTGCAGGTGATGGTCTGGTCTTTGCGCACCTTGGAATGATCCAGGATAATTAAGCCGCTTTTTTCAAAAATCTCATCCAATTGAGCCAGAAATTCTGTATCCAGGTTACAGACAACCTGGTAGCAATGTTCTTCACGGGCGGCATCAATGCGCCGCTCGATATAAGGAAAAACCCACAACACCAACGAGATGACGGCGGTGGCGCTAAAGGAGAGGATGTACTGCCCGCCGCCGATGCCCATGCCCAGGGCGGCAGCCAGCCAGATGGTGGCGGCAGTGGTCAACCCGACCACCTTGCCGTGCTCGCGCAGAATGACGCCAGCGCCCAAGAAGCCCACGCCGCTGACGATGTTGGCGGCGATGCGATTGGGATCGCTGGCAGGGGCCAGCTTGTGAGAGAAGATGGTGAAGAGGGTGGCGCCGATGGTGATGAAGATGATGGTGCGGAATCCGGCGGGTTTGTCACGAAACTCGCGCTCCAGGCCGATGGCAGCACCGACAATCACTGCCAGGAGGATTTTTAGCAGGTCTTCAGGGATAAAGGTCATGGGGGATTCTCCAGTGGTGAAATTATACCGGAAATTGGGATTTCACGGATTTCGGGGCTTTGATGATGAGCAAAGCACGAAGTCGGCTCTACTCGTAGAATGGGAGCATGAAGAAAAATTTCTATATTCCTTTAATTCCCGTATCTTTGCTCGCCCTGATCCTGGGAATGTGGGCCGGGCTGCAGCGCATGGGATGGTCGCTGCCGGCGATGAACCTGGCTTTGGCGCATGGCCCGTTGATGGTTTCCGGTTTTTTAGGCACCCTGGTGATGCTGGAACGGGCAGTTGCCCTGCAGCGCGGCTGGATGTTCACCCCACCGGCGTTGACCGGGCTGGGCTGGATGCTATCGCTGGCGCTGCCAGGGCAACCGTTGGGGGCGCTGCTGTTCACGCTGGGCAGCCTGGGCGGGATTGCCATCCTGGCGGTCATCGTGCGGCGTGAGACGCACATCTACACGGTGACCATGCTGGTGGGGGTGGTGGTTTGGTTTGCGGGCAACGTGCTGTGGTTGTCGGGCAAGGCCATCTTCCAGATTGTGTTTGCCTGGCAAGCGTTCCTCATTTTGACCATCGTAGGCGAACGGTTGGAACTCAACCGGGTGCTGCGGCCCACCCCGCGAGCGCTGCTGCTGTTCAAAGTTGCGGCGGGCATCTTTTTGGGCGGGGTGATCCTTTCGGTGGTAGATTTGGGTTGGGGAGCCCGTGTGAGCGGGGCGGGGATGCTGCTGCTGACCGTGTGGTCGCTGCGCTATGACATTGCCATCCGCAACCTGCGCCACCGCCTGCCCCTCACGCGCTATATCGCGTGGTGTTTGTTCTTGGGCTTTGTCTGGATGGGCGTGGCGGGTGTAGTCAACCTGGTTTTTGGACGCCTAGTGGCCGGGCCCTTGTATGATGCGGCTATTCACGCGGTGTTTGTTGGGTTCGTGATCTCGATGACTTTTGGGCACGCGCCGATCATTTTCCCGGCGCTGCTGCAAACGCAGATTGTCTTCTCGCGCTGGTTTTATATCCACCTGGCGCTGCTGCACGCATCTTTGGTGGTGCGGCTGATTGGCAACCTGGCGAACGATGTTCTGCTGCGCAAGTGGGGCGGGATGATCAATTCGCTAGCGATTGTTTTGTTCCTGGGGATGACGGTGGTCTCATTGGTGAGAGGAAAGAAATAGGGGGGAACTGGAAGGAAAAGGGAGTTCCGCAGAGCGGCGAGAGAGATTGCGGAAGAAATCAACAGGGCTGTCCGCCGGACAGCCCTGTTGATTTCTTGTTTCTACAGTAGTTTAGTAAATGTCGTAGATGGTGTTGTACACGTTGAACTTGCCGGTGGGGGTGACTAGATCGGGGATACGGGCTAACTCTTCCAGGGTGGCGTCGTCATAAATCACGATCTCGCCGCGCTCGCCAGGCTTGTCGGCTTCGCCCCAAATACTGACCCAGATTTGCGTGCCCTGGCGGTTATATTCGAAGTGCACCGCCCGGCCATAGGTGGCCGCTTCCCAGCACTTGTACACTTCGGTGGGATTATCCTTGGCTACCACGCAGATGGAGCGCGCCAGGACCGGATCGGGGTTGAGGGTCATATCTACCCAAATCCACTTGCTATTGGGGTGAGTCTTGATGAACAGGCTGCCCGCGCCGGGGAGCGGCGTGACGCGCACTGCCTTCCAGGCTTCGTCGGGGTGGTCATCGGGGTCGGTGCCGATGGAGACGATGGCCGGGTCACCTAGGTGGGCGGAGCTCCATACCGGGCCGAACTCTGGGTCAATCCAGTTGGCCCCGCGCCCTGGGTGAGGAATGGCAGGTGTATCGACCACGGCCTCCAGCTTGCCTTCCATTGTGTCGACCACCGCAACTTGGTTGGATTGGTTAGCGGCCACCAGGAAGTAGCGCTTCGTCGAATCCAAACCCCCATCATGGAGGAAGAGGGAGGCCTCGATCATCTTGATGGTCGGGTTGTTCGGATCGACGTAGTTGACAATCCATATCAACCCGGTTTCTTTGATGTTAACAATCCACTCCGGCTTGTAGTGAGAAGCCAGAATGCTGGCGACACGCGGTTCGGGGTGGTATTCCTCGGCATTGAAGGTGTAACTGCGGGTGCTGACGACCTTGAAAGGTTCCAGGGTTTGCCCGTCCAATATGGCGAAATGAGGCGGCCAATAGCAACCCACGATGGCATATTTATCGATGAAATTACCCTCTGGGCCTTCGTACTTGCTCACTTCGACGGAGCGGGCATCATAGCACAACTGCACCTCGGCGACTTTGTCCGGTTTTTCCATCCACAGGTCGATGAGGGCCAGCTTGCCGTCCCGGCCGATGACGTAGGCATAACGGCCGGTGGCGGACATGCGCGTAATGTGCACCGCGTAGCCGCTGTTGACCGTATTGACAATTTCGTGCGTGTCCCCGTCAATGATGGCCACCTGCCCGGCATCGCGCAGGGTGACCACAAAGTAGTTCTCCCAATCGCGAGTGGTCTGGGGCGTGGTGGGGCGGTCGGCGGTTGGAACCAAGACCTTCCAGGTCTCTTTCATTTGTTCCAGAGACATTTCGGGCGGGGTGGGCGGCTCAATTTGGAGGAACTTGGCCATGATCTCGGTCTGTTCCTCGGTCATGAAGCCCTGTTTGCCCCAATCGGGCATGCCGCGGGTGGTGCCGTTGAAGATGATGGCTGAGAGGCCGGCGGTGCCTTTTGGCAGGGTCAAGTCGGGCGTCAAACCGGGGCCGGTGGCGCCTTTGCGCAGTGTGCCGTGGCAGCCGGCGCAGCGCTCAAAGTAGGTCTGCTTGGCCCAGGTGAACTCTTCGTCGGTCAGCTCGGGGGCGGGGCCGGTTGGCATCTCTCCCTCGGGGACGGCGACCACGGGCACTTCTCCGCCGCGCAGGGCTAGCAGGTAGGTGACAGCAGCGTTCAGTTCCTGGTCGCTATATTCCTCGACCAGTTCAGCAGACATCAGGCCGGCCTGGCAAGGGCCGTTTGGGCAGACCGGTGAGATGAACTTGTCAGGGTCGGTGAGGGCTTCGAGGATGTATTCGTCGGCGGTCTTGGCCTTGCCGGTATACTCGCCGCTGGCCAGGCGCTCTTCAGCCAGATTACCGATTTCGGTCAGGTCGGGGCCAATAGTCCCCACCGCGCCCGGCACACCCGGGATGGTGTGGCAGGCCGTGCAGCCGCCTTTCTGGAAGGCCTGGGCAGCCAGGGCCGGGTCATTAACCGGCTCATAAGGGGCAGAGCCTTTGCTGCCGTTGCAGCCGCCGAGGGCAATCAGGGCGATCGATACGAGCAGAACCCACAAGATCTTTTTCATTCTTCTCTCCTGAAAGGGGATTAGCTTGATGCCAGAGGCTGAAGGAAGTTCAGAGTCACTTCTACTTCACAATAAGTCGTAGTGTAATTTTATAATTCAGATCAAATTACGTCTTTGCGCCAGGACAAATCGGCGGACAAATACCTTTACATTTTTTCGGTTCTGATGGATACTCGATGATGTTATGCTTAACACGCGGCTGAGCGATGGTTCCGCAAGGCGCATATTTGTGAGTAGGTTGGATTAAGAGGTAGAAGTATGGCAGATTCACCCGTAGTATCTTATCGAGTGCGAGCCGTCCATTGCGATTACCGTTCCAGTGATGAGGAAATCTACACGGCACTGCGGCGGGCGACCGACCCGTTGGAACGCTCGTGGGAAAAGCTGCGCAAGGCGCGCCGAATTGCCATCAAGTTCAATCAAGATTGGACGGTGAAGCGCCTGATGACGCATGAGGGACACCTCCAGCAATTGGTGAGCGTGCAGTTAATGAAAGCCGTGCTGCGCCTGCTGCGCGAGCGTACCACGGCGGATCTGGTGTGCATCGACATCGGCGTGGAAAGCTACTGGGCCGGAGTCAAAGACGGCTCGGGAACGCAGGCAGCCCCGGCGCTTCGCGAATTCGACGTGCCTTTCATCGAATGCCAGGACGAGCCGGTGGAGTGGCGAACCGTGCTCGGCGGCGGGCAGATGTTCAAGTGCTACCCCGTGCCGGTCCCCTTTTTGGAAGCCGACGAATTGGTGAACGTACAAAAGATCAAAAACCATAATTTCATGGGCATTACCCTGTGCTTGAAAAACCTGTTCGGGCTGATGCCACAAAGCGCTGCCGGGCGACCGCGCATGTATTATCACCACCTGGTGCGCATGCCCTATATGCTCGCGGATTTAGGCCGGATTTACAACCCGGCGCTGAACATTCTGGACGGCATGGTGACCCAGGCGGGCGGAGAGTGGGGGCCGGGCGACCACCCGCGCATTTGCAATACGCTTGTAGCGGGCGACCAGGTGATTGCCACCGATGCCTGCGGGGCGCATTTGATGGGCCACGACCCGACAGCGGATTGGCTGACTCCGCCGTATTACCGCGACCGCAACGCGCTGCGCATTGCCGCGGAAAGCGGCTTTGGCACAGTGGACCTGGATCAAATCGATTTTGAGAGCGAGGCGCAAGCCCCCATTGGGCACTTTTTCCCCAACATCACCGATTCGCAGGAGATGGTGGTGAGCTGGTTGAAGACGATGGCGCACCAGGGCTTGTATTACCGGGATCATCGCAAAGAACTGCTGGATAAATACGCTGGGCAGTACATCTTGTTGCAAATGAACGAGGTGAAGATGGCCTCGGAAGACGGTTATTTCCGTGTGAGCCGCCGGGATTTGGCCGGAGCGCACCCCGAGCAGGCCATGTTCTTCAAGAAGGTCACCGAGGATGAGCTGGAAGGCGAGCGCTTTGAAGTTTATGAGCGTACGCTGAAGATGATCGCGGAGAAGGGGTTGTAGGAACAAAACAAAAAACAACCCTGACAATGCGTTCGCATTGTCAGGGTTGTTTTTTGTTAGCTTCGTTTTAGGCTCGGTTACCGGCTTTATAGCGCTCCAGATCAACTGCAGCAATGTAGGGCAGGTTGCGGCCTTTCTCGTCAATGTCCAGTCCGTAACCCACCACAAACTCGTCGGGAATGGAAAAACCGCAGTAATCGATGGTGATGTGACGCTTATGGCGCGAGGGCTTGTCCAACAGGGCGCAGATCTTGAGGCTGCGCGGGTTGCGGTCCATGAGCAGCTTGCTGACGGTGTGGATGGTGTGGCCCGAGTCGATGATATCATCCACCAGGATGACATCCCAGCCGGCAATGCTGGCTTTGTGGTCGTGGTCAATGCGCACAAAGCCGCTGGATTCGCTGCCGGAGTAGGAGGATATGGCCATGAAATCCATGGTCAAGGGGCGGTGGATGCGGCGCATGAGATCGGTGATGAACATGACACTGCCGCGCAGCAAGCCCAAGAGCATCAGGTGGTCGGAGTCCTGGTAATCTTCGGTGATTTCCAGCCCCAGCTTGGTGACGCGCTGTTCGATCTGCTCGGGGGTGATCAGAACCTTGGCAATAAAGTCATAACGAAAATCGGTAGGCAGGCCCATAAAGTTTTGCTTCCTTTCTTCGAGGGCATTGATTATCCATGTTTGTAACTGCTGCGAGTCAGAGGTGGGAGACACCCCGCTAAAGCCTCGAGTTGCGATAAACAAGATCAAACTTTATCACATATCTTTTCAAGAGAGTAGGGGTTAATCCAAAGGGCAATGAATCTGTAAGTTTAATCGCCTTTTTGGAGCGAAGATTTCATCCCCTTAGATCCGCCAGCCGGATTGTTATTGAGAGGCGTCTTGCGGTATACTGATGATGAAATACGATCATTTTTGGCTGTTTTTTGACGAAGGAGGCAACATGCTCAGCACTGCACGTCATTTGCTCGAAGTTAAGGGGTACGACCTGTGGTCGATTTCCCCCAACGCAACCGTATTTGATGCTTTGCGGATGATGGCAGATAAGGGTGTCGGCGCCCTTCTGGTGATGGAAGGCGACCGCATGGTTGGCATCCTTTCCGAACGGGATTATGCTCGCAAGGTCATCTTAGTTGGGAAAACCTCACACGATACACTGGTAAAAGAAATTATGAGTAGTACCGTCTACACCATTCACCCGGAACAGACGGTTGAAGAAGCGATGGAGATTATGACCAACCGGCATATCCGCCACGTTCCAGTGGTGGATGGTGAGGATGTGCTGGGGATGATCTCAATCGGTGATGTCGTGAAAAACATCATTTTCCGCCAGCGGCAGACGATTAAGAAGCTAACCTCTTAACCCAAAGCCATTGCGCAGCCATCTCCGCGGGGATCGCTGCCGCCCCACAAAACACCTGTTAGCGGGTCGCGGAAGATGACCGCGCCGCGCCCGAACAACTGGCGGTTCATGCCGCCGGTGGGCTGTACGCGGTGCCCCATGCTCGCCAGCGCCGCCATCGTCTCGACCGGGATGCCCAGCTCCAGGGCGACCTGGCTGTGAGGCTCGTCGGGCTCGATGCAGAAGCGGGGCCGGTCAACCGCAGATTGCGGGTCGAGCTGATCATCTGCCAGGGCCACGGCAACTTGCATGTGGCCCTGCGGCTGCATGAAGCCGCCCATGACGCCATAGCTGGCGAACAGGCTGCCATCTTCCTCGCGGGTGACCAGGGAGGGGATGATGGTGTGATAGGGGCGTTTGCCGGGGGCCAGGGCGTTGGGGTGTTGGGGGTCGAGCGAGAAGTTGTGCCCGCGATTTTGCAGGGTGAAGCCCCTGCCGCGCGGCACGATGCCCGTGCCAAAGCCCATATAATTACTGTTGATGAAAGAGCACGCGTTGCCTTCTCCATCCACCACACTGAAGTAGACCGTATCGGAGGAGGCAAAGGGCACGCCGTGCCGAATTTGAGGGTTGGCGCGCCGTGGGTCGATGAGCTTGCGGCGCTGTTCGGCGTACTCTTTGGAGAGCAGTTCTGCCAGGGGGGCGGGGGCAAAGTGGGGGTCGGCTACATAGCGGCGGGCATCGGCAAAGGCCAGGCGCATGGCTTCAATCATCCAGTGCAGGCGCTGGGTGGAAAGAGCCGGAAGCGAGGCCAGGTCGAAGCCCTCCAGCAGGTTGAGGGCCAGCAGCGCTGCCAGGCCCTGCCCGTTGGGCGGGCACTCCCAAAAGCGCAGCCCGCGATAAGTGGTGCTGATGGGCTCGACCCAGGTGGAGGTGTGCGCGGCGAGGTCGTCCAGTTCCATGCAGCCGCCGGCTTCACGCAGCACCGCAACGATCGAATTGGCAATGGGGCCGCGGTAGTAGACTTCTTTGCCCTCAAAGGCGATGAGGGTGAGGGTTTGGGCCAGACCCTCATTGCGGAAGACCTCTCCGGTAGCCGGGGCGCGCCCGTCGAGGGTCATTTCAATGCCGTTGACGGCTGTGCGCAATTGGAGGGCCGCGCCGCTGCGCCAACTGGCCGCGGTGAGCGGGGCCACGGGGAAGCCTTCGTGGGCCAGCTCGATGGCGGGGGCCAGGGTTTTGACGAGGGGCAGCTTGCCAAAACGTTCCACCAGGTCGCACCAGGCGGCGCAGGCCCCCGGCACGGTGACAGTGTAAGGGTGGAAGCGGGGCAGTTCGCGGTCCAACCCTTCACGATTGAGGCGCTCGAGGGTGAGGGCGGCGGGGGCACGGCCCGAGCCGTTGAGGGCATAGACCTGGCGGGTTTTGGCCTCATAGTACAGGGCAAAGGCATCACCGCCCAGGCCGGTGCTGGTGGGTTCGGTGACGTTGAGGGCGGCGGCAGTGGCCACGGCGGCATCGGCGGCGTTGCCGCCCATTTGCAGCGCCTTCAGTCCGGCGGCCACAGCCAACGGTTGGGAAGCCGTCACCATGCCCGCGCGGCCAAGCACCGGCGAGCGGCGCGAGGTGAATTCGAGTTCGATAGGTTTCATGGGGATATTGTAGCAGGGTTGAAAAAGAAAGGACAGGCAACCGCAGTGTGGTTGCCTGTCTTTGGGTTGAGCGTCCCCGGTCAAGGGGAAGCAGTTTGGATTAGCGGAAGATCAAGGGCAGCCAGATGGCGAAGCTGTTCAAAAGCGTTTGGAAGATGGCGATGCCATTGTCATATGTAGCGGTGACCGAAATGGCCGTAGGTTGAGTTGCAGTGGGAAGTGTCCACTGGGTTGAAGCGTTGCCGCCCATCATATTAACCGGTGTGACTGAAACTGTGCCTGTGTCTACAGTGAAAGCTACCGGGTAGCCATCTGGAACATACCCGGCGGTGGAGGTGTCTGCTCCAGCAGAGTTCGTGTTGAGAGAGGCTGTCAGGGTCACCATCTGGCCGGAAGTGATCGGCAAGGGTTCGGCTTGTAAGGTGAGAACCAGCCAGGGGTCAAAGTCAGCGTTGCCAGTCACCGGATCGCAGCCGGTTTCGCCGGGACCTTCATTGCAGCCCCACCAGTTGTTTTCCACATTGATGGTAGTGGTCATTTCTCCGGTTGCTCCGGTAATATTGCCGACGATGCGGTTGTGGTGCGCGACGAAGGATGTGATCATGCTTTCCTCGCAGTCCGAGGCGCACTCGCCCGCGTAGATGCCGTTTTGCCAGCCGCTGATGTCGTTGCCGGTTGCCAACACACTCACATCAAAGGTGCCGTAACCGGAATAGGCCTCGATACCAGCAAAAGCGCCCGAGTCGTTCCCGCCGTAAATGTCATTGTCTGAGACAATAACTTGAATAGGCGTGAGGGCCATAATGCCAATCGGGGCAGGCAAAAGTTCGATGATGGTATTAGTCTCAGATGGGCTGGGAACAAAGCCGGGTGGGTCAACAACCATAATACCGGAGTAAGCATTCATAACCCCGGCAGGGAGGCTGGCAGTGATGGTGTTGCTGTCAATGGTCGCGGGGCCGTCCTGCACCACAATGTTGGACTGGTTGTTGATGAGAGTATTCTGTTCAACCAGTGCAGCGGATGCGTTGTATACCAGGATGCCCGAGGCAGTCCAGTAATCCCCTAAATAATACACTCCGCTGATGGTGTTTCCACGCAACGTACCGCCCGCGCCGAAGGATAGCTGGATGCCGTTTTGGGCGGTTAAGCCGGTAGGATTACTGGCAATGGTGCAATTTTCGAATGTTACTTGCAGCCCGCCCACACCGTCACTCCAGGCAGTAAGGCCGTTCTTCTGGAAGGTTTCTACATCCAGATTGCGCCCCGTCACTGTATTGAGCCCGTCGGCGACTGCTGATGCTGCCAGCAGGCTCTGCCAGGAGCCATCCTGGCAGCCGATGGCATTTTGAGGTTGCGAGGTGTTGAGGATGCGAACATCTTCCACTAATCCGGAGGAGTTTATCATGGCGATGCCCGCAGCACGAACACCCGCGATACAGGTATTTGCGCCGCGTTTAAGTCCGTCCACGGTAATATCTGTGATGGTGACAGGGTCGGCGCTGAATGCGCCAATCACGTAGTCAAAGGAGCGACTGTAACCGGAAAAGGCAACTGTGCGGGTGGTGCGCGATTCGATTGGTGGCGCGTGAAGGATGGTCTGCCCAACGCCAGATCCGATTAAAGTGAGCGGTTGGGTGATGGTGACCTGTTCTTCGAAAATGCCGGGCAATACCTGCACCGTTCCGCCGGAAGTGACCGAATTTACGGCTTCGTGAACCCGCCCGGCTGTACCGGATTGGGTGCTATTGTCATCCACCCACAGGTTTGAGAAATCGCCTTGGAAGCCCATTGCAACGGAGTCGGTGTCGGTGCCCAGGCCCAACCAGGGGGTATAGTCAACTTTGCTCGCATAGGTACCGCTAATATCGGGCGAAGCGGTGGGCGGAACACTTGAACCACCATAGAGGGTGGGGATCAGGTCGGCGTACCCAGGTTCGGCAGAATTAACACCGGTTTTGACTGGGTTGGTCGTGCCGAACCAGTTGCCGGAAGCATTCGTAATTCTGCTGAACTGCCAACGCGATTCAATCCCCGAGTACCAGTTACCGTCGATGGCATTGTTGGAGATGGTCATCGAGGTGGTATAAAGAGAGCCGGTGTCAAAATTGAGGAGAATGCCTAGTGTCCAGTTGTTGGTGATCTGGTTTTGGGTAATGACCGTTCCGGTAACGTTGTTCGCGAGCTGCATGCCGGTGCGATTGAAGTCGATGATGTTGTTGGTGATGGTGTTGTTTTGGGTGTTGTTCAGATAGACGCCGTTGCGGTTGCCAGTGATCAGGCAGTCACGCAGTGTGCTGCCGGTCGTGCCCTGGCTAAAAATGACACCCTGGGTTTTGACATTTGTTCCCCAATCGGTGGGATTGTTGCCATCACGGGTCACGGTAAAGCCGGTGACGGTTACATTATTGGCGCCGATGGTCAGAGTATTGGCTCCACCGGCATCTTTGCGGCCCATGAGGACGGTCGTTTGGTATCCGCTGCCGATCAGACGCACACCAACTTTATTGACATTCACTTCCTCCAGGTATTGGCCGGCGGCAACCAGAATTTTCCCGCCGGGCATGGCCCGTGAGACTGCCGTTTGAATGGCTTGGTAAGGAGCGCTGGGACCGCCATTGCCGCCGGGCAAGGCGCTGTCATCGACGTACACGACGGTGAGTAATGCAGGAGAAACACGCTGATCTTCGATCACAGAGTCGTTGTTGGCTTCGCTGACGGCAATCAGGTTGGTGTAGTAGGCAGCGGGAGTGTCTGAGAGAATGGCTACATCAAAGACGTTGACTTCTCCGCCTGAAGTCCAGGTGTTACCGGAGAAGGCCATATTGGCACCGGCTATCACCCAACCTCTGGTCGCATAGACCAGGTTGTTGGCAATTGTACCGGTGGTAGGAGCCGCCAGGCTGCCGTTAAGATAGCCCGGCTGGCGGAGATGGTGGAAAGTGTTGCCAGTGATGGTCATGGTATCAGACCCGTAGGCAACTTCCATGCCGCGGCTAACTTCTGGATCTCCAAACACATAATCTCCGTAGAGTAGGCTGTTCGAAAGAGTGAAGCTATCCGCTTGAACGTAGACCAGATTCTGATTGCCAGCCTTATCCAGCTTATGGATTTCGAGGTTGTTTAATGTCACACCATTCGCAGTCACATAGAAGACATAGCTGGCAGCGAATTGAGTTTCAAATATGGTGCTGCCGGCTCCTGCGCCGCTGATCGTGATGTTGGCTTTGTTGAGTAAAATCCTGTCTGTGGAAGCGAGGATTTGATACGTACCGGGCAGAACATTGATGGTATCGCCTTCGGCAGCTTTGCCAATGGCGGCGTTGACCGTGAGGCAGGCTGTAGCTTCGGTCAGGCAGTTGTTGGCGTCGTCACCGCTGGGGCTGACAAACAAAACACCTGCTTGCGCGGAAACAGGTGTTGCTAGAAATCCAGTGATGAGTAAACACACAAGACAGATGATTATCACTTGTAAAGCCTTGTTCACAGTTCCTCCTAGGGTGAAAAACGAATAAGCACGCGGCGTTCCGCGTGCTTTCATTCTACCGAGTTTGAGGACCGTTTTTCGCCGGTTAGATTTCTGTAATAGAGCTGTAACTCAATTGTGCAGACAACCGTCAGATTACTCTCGCTGGGCAACGAAGTACACCCGGTTCACCTTTTCAGGATCCTCCAGCGGAACATCCAGTTTTGGCATGACCGCGCAGTGAACAGTGTTCCAGCCGCTTTCCAGCAGCGCATCGCGCACCCAGTCCATGTCCAAAATCAGGTTGTAGGCGTTTTGCTCGAAGCGCTCATAGGCACCGTCGTCGCGGCGCAAAAAACCGGTGATCTGGGTATAGGCCCGGCGGTCTTCTTCGCTATAGACACCGCGAGTGAGGAGGAACAGCTCGTCATCTTCCTGGGTCTGAACGCCCGCCCAGCGGCGCAATCCGCGGCGGGTGTTGAGGTCGAAGATGAAATAGCCGCCGGGCAGCACGGCGCGGTAGGTGCATTCAAAGCAGCGGCGCAGCGCATCCCGGTCCGGCAGGTGATTGAGCGCATCGTACAGCGAAAAGGCCAGTCCGACCGGCTGGTCGAGGGTATAGTCGGCGGCGTCGCCTTGAACGAAGCGCGCCGCGCCTAATTCGACGTACCCGGCGGCGTTTCGGCGGGCATATTCCAGCATGGCGGGTGAGAGGTCCAGGCCGGTAACATGGTAGCCATGTTCAAGGAAAGGCAGTGCACCGGCGCCGGCGCCGCAGCACAGGTCGAGCACCTCGCGGCAGCCGGATTGCCCCAGCGAGGTAGCGACATAGAAATCACGCAGATGGGGGGCCACCTCGGCGGCGAACCCGCCCCAGCGCAGGTTGTAGACTTTGGCGAATGCGGGATTATAAGCTTGCAAGGGGATTAACCTTTCTACCCGGTCAATCAGCAGCCATTGGCCAGCAGCAGGGCCCGCTCTACGAGAAGCTGGACGGGAATGCAATCCTCCATCCACTGACGCAGCAATCCGGTGCCCGCCAGGCGGCTGCCCAGGTTAACAGCGCAGGGTTGGGCTTCGCGCAGCATGTCGATGCTGGGGTGGTTGGGCACTGGCCCGCGCAGCATTTCACTGCCCACATATAGGCCGTTGATCAGAATTTCGAGGTCACGATCGAGGGGGCCATTGACCACCACGGGTTTGCGGCTCATATAGGGGGTTGTACCAAGCAGGTTAGTGCTCCCGGCGTAGGGGTCGCGGGCCGCAAAAGAGACGGAACGCATCCCGGACATGTACAGTGCGCCCATACACAATGGGCAGGGCTCGGTGGTGCTGTATAACGAGCATTCAAAGCGGTCCTGACCGTTGAAATCAAAGGCCAGCAGGGCGTTGAGTTCGGCGTGGGCCAGGCGCGAGCCGAACACCGTGCCGGGCGAACCCTGAGTTTCGTGCCAGCGGTTGCGCCCCCTGGAAACAATCTGCCCGTCGGCATTGGTGATGACTGCGCCGATGGGGAGCGATCCGGAACAGCAAGCCGCCCAGGCTTCTTCCAGGCAGGCTTGCCAGGCAGGAATCAGGCTGTTCCACATGTGCGCACCACCCGAATGTCCTGACCGTTGACCACGCGGCCCACTTCCCAGGCGGGTTGGGATATTTCGTCCGCGGCGGCCAGGAAGGCGGGTAGTTTTTCTTCGGGAACGCTCAGGAGCAGCCCGCCGCTGGTTTGGGGGTCGAAGAGCAGCATGCGTTCGTAATCTTCGATGGCAGGGTCAAAAGTGATGTATTGTTCAAAAAAGAGGGCATTGTCGCTGGCTCCGCCGGGGAAAGTCCATTCTCGGGCGTATTTCAGCGCGCCCGAGAGCAGCGGAATTTGATCAAAGCAGAACTCCAATCCTACGCCGGAAGCGGAGGCCAATTCAAAGGCGTGGCCCAGCAGACTGTAGCCGGTGATGTCGGTAGCGCCGCGCAACTCGAAGCGGCTGGCCAGCAGCCCGGCATCGCGGTTGAGGCGCTTCATCCAGCCCACGACTTCGTTCAACTCATCGGGCGTGGTCAGTTGCTGCTTGAGGGCGGTGGTGGTCACGCCACCGCCGAGGGGCTTGGTAATTACCAGGCGGTCGCCGGGGCGCGCGCCGCTTTTGGTCATGGCGCGGCGCGGGTCGACGAAACCGATCACCACCAACCCAAATTTAGGCTCCTTGTCCTGAATGGTGTGCCCTCCGGCGACGACCACGCCAGCTTCGCGGGTCTTTTCTGCGCCGCCACGCAGGATGTTGGCCATGACTTCGGTGGGGAGCTGGGGCGGCAGTGCAGCGATGTTGAGGGCCAGGAAGGGCTGCCCGCCCATCGCGTAGACGTCGGACAGGCTGTTGGCAGCGGCGATGGAGCCGTAGTCGTAGGCGTCGTCGACCACAGGTGTGAAGAAGTCGGTGGTCACGACCAGAGCGCGGTCATCGGAAAGCTTCCAAATAGCAGCATCATCCGGCTGGTCGAGGCCGACCAGCAGATCGGGGTAGTCCCGGCTGTCAAAAATCCCATTGAGTGGGCGCAGAACCTGCGCCAGCGTTTCCGCGCTGAGTTTGGACGCTCAGCCGGCGCAACTGGACAAGCTGGTGAGACGGATTTGCTTACCTGAGGGTGCGGTGTCGTTCATAGCTAAATTGTAGTCTGCATTGATGTTTCCGGCAACCCAGAGGCGTTTTCTTGGGCGTCTTTGAAAATCGTGTACAATGGTTCTATGTTTAATGTTCCGGCAGACGCTGACCGATTGAAGAAATTGGGCATCATTGGATTCCGCTTCCTGGAGGAAACGGGCTCAACCAATGATGATGCGCTGGCCTGGGCTGAGCAGGGCGCTGCCGATGGTTCCCTGGTGGTCGCGGACACTCAGACCCGTGGGCGCGGGCGCCTGGACCGCCAGTGGGTGACTTCACCCGGGTCGGCGCTGGCAATGAGTTTGATCCTGCGGCCTACTCCAGCCGAAGCCGCCCAGGCAGGGCTCTTCGCGGGGCTGGGAGCGGTTGCGGTGGCCGAAGCACTGGAGCAGGGCTGGGGCTTGAAGCCGCAAATCAAGTGGCCCAATGATGTGTTGTTAGGAGGGAAGAAAGCCTGCGGCATCCTGTCCGAAGCTGCCTGGAGCGGCAGCCACTTGCAGACGGTGGTGCTGGGCATTGGCGTGAATGTTGCACCATCCTCTGTACCCCTGCAAGAAGCGCTGTTGTTTCCTGCCATTTGCATCGAGGCGGCTGCGGGACGAACGGTGGAGCGCCAGGATGTGCTGGAGCGGATCATGGAACGGCTTTTTTTCTGGCGCCCGGCTTTGGGCAGCGTGGAATTCTTGGATGCCTGGAACCGGCGGCTGGCTTTTCGCGGACAAGCCGTACAAATTGTCATGCCAGGATATAATATAAATGGAGAAGTGATGGAAGTCGATTCGGCAGGCGGCTTGAGGCTGTGCCGGAGTGATGGAAACGTAGAAACCGTATTGGCGGGAGATGTCCATTTACGCCCCGCAGGAAATGGGAGGTAACTATGCTTGATGATTTACGCAATTCAGCCACGTTTGAAGAAGAACCGGAACCCATTGAAGAAGAGATGGTGGGCCAGCCACTTCCGCGCAAACGCGCCCCGCAGCCCTTTTTGGGGATGACCCCGGTGCAGCGCTTTGTGATTGCTATTTTGTTGTTTCTAATGTCCTGCGTGCTCTCGGCTTTCTGCTTGCTGCTGACAGAAAGCGTTTATCTACCATTCTTCTAGGCTGACTTCAAAAAAAAACCGAATTTGAGACATGTATGGGTGCTTCGCACCCATACATGTCTCAAATTCGGTTTTTTTGAATCGCTTATTCGATGCGGGAAAGAATTGGGTAAAGCTTTAAGAAGGTGTCAACCACCTGGGGGTCAAAGCGGCTGCCTGCGTTTTCTCGGAGATACGTCAGGATCTCTTCTTCGGGCAGCGCATAGGGACGATAGACCCGGGGATTGGAGAGCGCATCCCACACATCAATCACGGTGAAGATTCGGGCGGCGAGCGGAATTTGCTCGCCGCTCAGTCCTTGCGGGTAGCCTTGACCGTCCCAGCGCTCGTGATGGGAGAGAGGAATGTCCAATGCGGGGCGCAAGAAGGGGATGACGACCAGCATTTCGTGTGCCAGGCGGGGGTGCTGGCGCATGATTTCCCATTCGGCCTCGTCAAGCTTGCCCGGCTTGAGCAGGATGCTGTCGGGGATGCCCATCTTGCCAATATCGTGCAGCAGGGCGCCGCGACGAATGTGCATGAGCTGGTTGCCCAGAATGCCCATTGCCTGGGACATGCGCACGGTCATGAAAGCCACGCGGCGGGTGTGACCCTCGGTTTCCTGGTCGCGCAGCTCCAAGGCGCGCGCCCAGCCTTCAATGGTGGCGTCGTAAGCTACTTGCAATTCCAGGTTGCCGCGCTGTAGTTTTTCGACCAACTCGGCGTTGTCGATGGCAATGGCGGTTTCGAGGGCCAGTGATTCGAGCAGTTCTTGCCAGCCACCTGTTTCCATGTAAGGCGGGCGGTGGAAGGTCTCGATGACTCCTTTGACTTCGCCTTTGACTACCAGCGGGACGGCGTGGTAGGCGATAAAACCTTCGCCTTCCAGGTGCCTGGCACGGACAAAATAGCCTTCGATGCCATCTGGATCATAAAGGCGGCGGCTGCGGCGTTCGAGGGCAACGCCCCCGGCCTGACCCTCGCCCACCCACATGCGCACTTTTTCAATTTCTTTGGAATGAAAACCGTGCCCCGCGGCGTATTCCAGCGTGCGATTATGGGGATTGAGCATGAGAATATCGACCGCATCGACTCCCAACTGGGTGGTGATCTGGTTGGCCAGGACGTGCAGGGTCATGCGCAGGTCCAGGCTGGCGCCGATGGCAATGTTAATGGTGTGCAGGGCAGTCAGGTGCTGCAGGCGGCGCTGAGTTTCGTCACTAAGGGTGGTGCGGTGGATGGCGCTGGCAGCAATTTCGGCCACTGGCTGAAGGACGGTAAGCCAATCCGGCTGGATAAGGCCGGAATCGCTCAGGATGAGGATGCCCAGGTTGGCTAAATCAACGCTGAGTGGGTACCAGAGGATGGACTGCACATTCATGCCGCGAACGTTGGCGATGGTGGCGGGTGACTCTTCTTGCAGATTGTGGCTCAGGTGGGGACGGCCGGTTTGGAGGACATGCTCGCTGATGGTGCCTTTAATAGGAAGGTAGCGACCGCTCATCTGTTCAGAATACAAACCGGCGACGGCTTCGACGAACAGGTACTGCTGGTCGGCCGTTCGGAAGCCGATGCCGGAGGTTTCGACTTGGGCCAGTTCGCGGATCTCGCGCAACACGGTTTCTAGCACCTGGGAGCGAGAAGCGCGACTGCGCAGGACGGTGGCGATGGAAGCGATAGCGCTTTGTTGGCGTTCGCGCAGTTTTCGTTCGGTGATATCTACACCAAACAGGACGATGAAATTGAGGTTGTTATTGTGGTCACCCAGGTAACTGATGGACCAGGAGAGCCACAAGGGGCGCTCGTCGATTTTGACGAGCAGATCCAGGTCGCGGATTGCGCGCTGTTCATCTACCAGTTGGGCGAAGTTCTCTTCAGAAAGCGGTGAGTGGGGCGGGAGCTTGAACAATTCCCAGAAGTTGCGCTGGTGGATGTCATCCCCTGTTTTGGCCAGGAGGCGTTCGGTGGCAGGGTTAAAGCTGACGATGCGTCCGACCCCGTCGAGGAGGATGACCAGCGAATGAATCATATCCAGTAGCTTGGAGGAATAATTTTGCTGATCTTCCAAAGCTTGCTGCGCCAGACGCCGCCCCGTAATATCGATGCAACTGATCTGGAAGGCGGGTTTGGATTGGAATGTGATGGGGATGATGGAGGCTTCTACCCAACGCGAAGATCCGTCGCGATGGCGGTATTTCACTTCTTTTCGTACCAATGGATTGGTATCTCCGGTGGCATAGAAAAAATCTTTGGCTGTCAGGTTAGATTCGGGCAGCACGCTCTGCATGATTTGCTCGATCTTGAGCCCCACCAAATCTTCATGGGTATAGCCGGTCATTTCGATCATGGCAGGGTTGACGAAAAGCACCTCACCTTCTTGGATGATGGTCAGGCCTTGGGGAGAGCGGTTGACCAGGGTGTGAAAGGCTTCTTCGGCCTGTTTGCGCTTGGTGATGTCCTGCGCAGCGCCAACCACCTGGACCAGCTTGCCATCCTCTCCCAGGACGGGAGAGAGGTTTTCGCGCAACCATATTAAGCCGCCATCTTTGCCAAAGATGCGAATTTCAAATTCGACCGGTTTGCCCTCTAACATCTCAACGCTTTGTTCTTGCAAGATGTGTAAATCTTCAGGGTGGATGGCTGCCATGAAGTGCTCTGGGGTGGTCATCTCGGCGAAGTCGTAACCGCTGATACGGGCAATACCTTCGGTGCCCCATTCGGGGATAATACTCAGGTCGGGTGTAACCCGGAAGGAGAATGCGGCATCGGAGATCAACTCGGAGATGGTGCGGTAGCGTTCTTCCGAGAGTTGCAAGGCAGATGCTGTCAGGGTATGCTGGCGCAAATCCTCTTGCAGTTGCGTTTTTTGTCCGAAAAATTCTTTAATCAGCCGTGCAATGTGCCCAAATTCGCTGTGGTTGCTGAGAAGGGGCTGAAGAGCTTGAGGAGAATTCTTTGCCAGGCTCGTAGAGAGATGGTTCAGCGGCAGCGCCATCCAAAACAGCATCGCAATAAACGAGGCCAGGAAGAACACCGCCACAAACACCAGATAGGCGGTGAAGTCGCGCTGCTGGGCCTGTGTGTAACCCTGGAAGAAGCTGTTGGGGAAGCGCGCTTCCACATAACCGATGGTTTCATCATTCAAACCCAGCAGGCTGTAAAAAATTACGATATCGTTTTCCACTGTGGGGATGGAATCCTGGCGGTCAATCTGGTCGGTCGGCACAATCTTCAGGTTAGCGCCGCTCAAATTGGCTAGCGCATTCAGCCGATCCTGGTTCCACAAGCGACCGGTAAAGAAGTAGCCGCGGGGGGCGGTGGCGTGGGCCACATCGCTGCTGGGGTGGATGGTGGCTCCGTGAACTTCAACGGCGGTACCATCTGGCAGCATATAACTGAAGCGGGAATAGGGGGTGTTGGCGAATAGAGCGATGATTTGGTCATCGCTGAGGGGCAGCGGGCCGTTGACCTGGCCGGGGGCCGAAGTGGATAGGTTCACCAGCTTCGCCTCCAGGTCGTAGACCCAGATGGCGTGGACGTTGTAGTTGGTCAGTGAGGCGTTGAGAACCGTGTCGGCCCAGTGGGAATCGACGGTGGAGACGAAATCGACCAGCTCATCCCAATAGGTATAGTCGAAGGTGAGGGTGGATTGGGATTGTCCTTCAAGCTCGAGGATGCGGCTGAAGAGCAGCTCAAGTTCCTGGCGGCGTTGGGCGACGAGCGCCTCCATGCGATTGATCTGGCTGCGCTGCAATGCAAAAAATCCTGCCAGGAATAGAATCCCCAAAAGCAGCCAAAGGATTAAGAGCCGATATTGAACCTTCATCTGGATAATTGTATCAATAAAAATAAGGTTTCCGAAACCACGAACACCTCAAATTCGGTACCTACTACGGTAACTCCTAGAGAGCCGCAATTTGTCTTAAAAAGCAAATCAATGCGGCGCGTTCGCGCCGCATTGATTTGCTTTTTAACGCCTGGACGGCATCATTATGCGGTCTGGCGTAGTTCGGTCAGTTCCTGCTCCACCGAGACAATTTCTGCGCGCAGATCCTTCAGATATTGCTCCAGGCGCAGGATATACTCTTCGCGGGTCAAGAGGACTTCTTCAGCGTGGTCGTGACCGCCGCAACCGCAGCTGCCACCACAAGCGCAATTTTCACCGGACATAGCTCACCTCACTATAGGGTATTGGAACGGGTAAAGTGGACAGATTATACCTTGTTTGGGGGTGGGGATGCAACAGGCATTTTTTGGGGCTTTGGGAATTGGCGTGAGAGCCGCATTTGGGAATGCGGGGGTGGGCCCTACACCATCGACTCCCGTCGGGTCGATTTTAGCGAAACTCGGATGTGTTGAGTAATTTATAGAGAATGCCGCCCAGGAGGATGACTCCTAGCGGCACGAGCAGGCCGATTAGGAAGAACTGAGAATCGAGTTGAAACCCGTCCGGCTCATCGACCGCGGTTGGGGCGGGCTCGACGGTTGCGAGGGTTGGGGTCAGGGTTTGGAGTGGGGGCGGGGTGACTAATGCGCCGCCCATCTCGGCGTTTTCGGTGGCATACAAGTCGCGCCCAGGTGTGACAGATGGTGACGGAGACCCCTGGATGGTGGGAGAAGCGGTTGCCGTCATCAGCCCGATCGTTGGGCTGGGCTGGCCAGGTGGAAGCGACGTGTTGGTAGGGCCAGGGGTGCTGGTGGCGGCGACCGGCCCCGGGTAGCTATCGGTGGGGTATGGATCGCTGGGTTCTGGGTAGCCCTCAATGGGCGTGATTTCATAAGGGGGTGGATAGCCATCGGTGGCCTGCAAGCCGGCTGCCAGCGCGGATCGCGGCGGCTGTAATGATAGCAACCCCAGACCGTAGAGCCCGGCAAGAGCCGCTGCCAACAGCAACAGGTGGCGTGGGGAAGGTCGATAGGTTGACATTTTCGTGGAAGGCTCCAGGGGCAGTGTATCACTTTTCTCAATATTTTGTGAGTTCAATGAACAGTAAGTTGCCAAAAGAAGTTGGGAGTGGCCCTCCTTCCGAAACTTACAATCCATCGTGAATCGAGAGAAGTGGCAGTTTCAACGCGAAGATCGGCGGTATAATCGAGCCGTTGATGGTATGACATTTACCTGAATCTCCATACAATTGTAATTACTCTGCCGGAGATAGAATGTCCCTGAAATTGATGTGCATGCACTTCAATTTTAGAAACTTCCTTCATTCCCTGGACAATGGGTTGTCGATATTGGTTTTTCAGCAGGAGGTAAGACGATGGCAGCAAAGCGTAAACTACAAGCTGCAAGAAATGGCGGGTTGGGCTTAGGGGCGCTCACCAGTCTGGCGGCGGTCGCAGCCGGTGGGTGGATCCTCTACAGCAAATTCGCCGTAGACCATCATCAACTCCTACCCGATGCGATAGCGGCAGAACGCAAGGAGTTCCTTAGCAAAACCGCCGGACAACTCAGCTACTATGTGGATCAGCGGGCGGGCGGCAGGCCG
Organism: Anaerolineaceae bacterium; assembly: GCA_016927865.1. Taxonomy (GTDB): domain Bacteria; phylum Chloroflexota; class Anaerolineae; order Anaerolineales; family Anaerolineaceae; genus Anaerolinea. Next base: position 23,362 of record JAFGLU010000049.1, on the reverse strand, counting down.
CTGGTTGTCTTGCACAGCATTAATGCTGCCGCCAGTGCTTATGAGATGGGTCCGCTGTTCGAGCATTACCGCTCTAAGCGGGCGGTCTATGCACTGGATTGGCCGGGGTATGGGTTTTCGGAACGCTCTTCGCGGGTTTATTCGGCCCAGGTGTTTGTGGACGCGCTGGTGGATTTTTTGACCAGCCAGGTTGGCGAGCCCGCAGACGTTGTGGCTCTGTCATTGGGCGCCGAATTTGCAACGCTGGCAGCTTTGGCTCACCCCGAGCTGTTTCACTCGTTGACTCTGATTTCGCCAACCGGGATGAACCCAACTGTGCGTGCCAACGGATCGCAGATTGCGAAGCAAACCGGGGCGAGCGATGTACTGCATCCCATTCTCTCCGCGGGATTGTGGGGTAGGCCGCTTTTTGACCTGGTTGCCAGCCATTCCAGTATTAATTTCTTCTTGCGCAAGAGCTTCAGCGGGGCTGTTCCGCCGGGGTTCGTGGAATATGCTTATGCCAGTGCGCACCAGCCAGGCGCCGAACACGCTCCGCTGTACTTTTTGAGCGGTAAACTATTCACGCCTCAGGTGCGCAGCCTGGTTTATGAAAAAATCAAGACTCCGACACTGGCTATCTATGACCGGGATGCGTATACAACTTTTGGCGCATTGGAAGAACTGCTGCTGCACAACCCAGCCTGGCAGGCGGTGCGCCTGGTACCCTCTCAGGGTATGCCGCACTATGAGCGCACGGCAGACACTGCCGAAGTGATGGATGCCTTCTGGAAAGGGATAAAATAAGGGGATCAAAAAACACCGCCACAGCGGTGTTTTTTGATCCCCTTATTTTCAAGACGGGTTACTCAATGGTATCGAGGAATTGCTGGGCGATTTGGCCAACGGGCTGATCGCTGGAGATGCCATTCCACATGTCGCCAGGTTTGACGATGTTGACGACGACAATGTTGGCCCCGTTGAAGATGGCGCTGCGCGCCTCGCGCAAGTCCACGCCGCCGGCGGCGGAAATGATGACGTCAAACTTGCTGCGGATGCGATTGACGTGCCGGTATTGGATGATCTTGCCGGCGGTGAGCTCTTCGTCGCGCCCGCGGTGCAGCACCACCACATCCGGCGGAATGCGCAAGGGCCGCAGCACTTCCAGCGGATCGCTGACTCCCAGCATGTCAATCATGGCAGCCATTTGATGCTGCCGGCAAGCGGCAATGAACAGATCGAGCGTTTCAGTGGGGGAACTGCCCAGGGCGGTGATGGCAGTAGCGCCGCCAGAGGCAGCCATCTCCACCTCGCTTGCGCCGCCGTCGCTGGTTTTGAGGTCCGCCACCAGGGGGCCTTTCCATAGCCGTCGCAAGGTGCGCAAGCCGGCTATACCTTCGCGTTTGAAGAAGGGCGTGCCCGCCTCGATGAGGATGCGCGGGCTTTGCGGAATCCTTGGCAGCAGGCGAATGGCCGTGGCCAGATCGTCATTGAAGGCGATTTGCAGGTAACGGGTTTTATAGTCAAGCATCTCGGCTCCTTATTCGGAGCGCTTGGCAACTACCTGGTTCGCCAATCCGGCAAGATCGGATGGGATGAAGAGGATGATCTTCTCCGAGGGGTCGGCGGCAATGTCGCGGATGGTCTGGAGGGTGCGCAAGTGCAATGCGCCGCTGCTGCGAGCCAGTGTTTCGGCGGCCTGGGCCAGATTCTCGGAGGCCGAGAGCTCACCTTGCGAGTTGATGATCATGGCACGGCGCTCGCGCTCGGCTTCGGCCTGCTTGGCCATGGCGCGCTTCATCTCGGCGGGCAGTTCCACTTCCTGAATCTTGATTGATTCTACGTCGACACCCCAGGCGCTGGTTTCGGCATCCACAATTTCTTTGATGCTGTTGGCAATTTTCTCGCGCTCGGTGAGGACAAAGTCCATTTCGCTGTTGCCGATCACATCGCGCAGGGCGGCCTGGGTGTATTGGCGAATGGCGAAGACATGGTCTTCAATTTTGATGATGACGGTCTCAGGGTCGATGACCTTAAAGTACACCACCGCGTTGACCAGCATGGGGATGTTATCCTTGGTCATCACTTCCTGGCGGGGGATGTCGGCGGTTTTGATGCGCATGTCCACTTTGCGCATGTTTTGGATGAAGGGGATAATGAAGGTCAGGCCAGGTTCGCGGACTCCTTGGAATTTGCCCAGGTTGAACACAACGCCGCGCTCATACTGGTAGATGAGGCGGATGGCCCGCACAGCGAGGGTGAAAACGATGATAGCCAGCGTGACCAGGATGCATGCGCCGAGTGCAAAAAAGCCTTCCATAATTGATGAATCTCCTTTCGAGGTGGGAATGTTTCATAGGTTGTTTAGACCTTAGTATGGTCTTTGAATTTATTGTAGCACAGCTAGGGGCGGCGTTTTGCTTTTGACCCATCAAGAAATGGTCAACCTTTGTGCAGCGTTTTACCAATTTGGCAATTCAAACACTGGACAAAAACGCGTCTGTCGGGTAAAATCCACCCCTGCAATTGTGTAACTTCGTTGGAGGAAGAACTTTGGCTAACATTAAGTCTCAAATCAAGCGTAATAAGCAGAACGAAAAGCGACGTGTTCGAAATCGTGTCGAACGGGGTAGCATGCGTTCAAGTGTGTCGAAGGCCCGGGTTGTATTGGCGACAGGCGCCGCGGAAGAATCGAAGGAAGCCGTGATGGCGGCGATTAGCTCGCTGGATCGCGCTGTGACCAAAGGAATTCTTCACAAGAACAACGCCGCTCGCCGCAAGAGCCGCCTGATGAAGCGCCTTGCAGCTTTGGCAAAGTAATTTTTGTTCGATCCCCGGAGATCGCTCCGGGTGAGCTTTGTCGCTACAAGCGCCCAAAATGGGCGCGGAATCCCATCACTGGGAACTCAAGCGGGAGCGGTGTCTCCCGCTTTTTTTGTTGGAGAACCAATCATGTTCGAAACCGAGCAACAACAGGTTGAGCAGCAGATCCTTGCTTTCTGCAAGGAAAACGGCCTGCCCGAGCCCAAACTAACCTGGGGCTGGATTCCGTTTAACGGCCATTGGGGCACTTCCACCTCCTTTTTCCAGCTAGCTTCGCAGGCGGCACGAGAAGCAGGGCAGAAGGTGAACGTGTCCGAGAAGGCCAATGAACTGGCTGAACGCATAGCTGCGTACCTGGGAACGCCGGCGGGTTTCGAGCGCGTGGAAGCTGTCAAAGGCTATCTAAACCTGTATTTCTCCACCGCCGGTTATGCTCAACGGGTGGTTGATGCTGTGCTGGAGCAGGGCAAGGATTTTGGCGGTGGCGCACGGCGCGGCGAGCGCGTGATGGTTGAGTTTTCGCAGCCGAACACACACAAAGCCTTTCACGTGGGCCATCTGCGCAGCGCCATTTTGGGCGATGCGCTGTGCAACATCCTTGAGGCGTCTGGTTACGACGTGGTGCGAGCCAATTACCCCGGTGACATGGGTCTGCATGTGATCAAGTGGCTGTGGAATTATATGAAGCACCACGTGGGCGAGAAGCCGGAAAATGACATCACGCGCTGGATGGGCAGCCTGTACGCCGAGGCCAACGACCGCCTGGCTGAAACCCCCGAGTTTGAAGCCGAGGTTCGGGCTCTTTACGGGCGCTGGGATCAGCGCGACCCCGAGGTGGTTGAACTGTGGAAAGAAACCCGCCAGTGGTCGTTGGACGGTTTTACCCAGATGTACAATGAACTGGACATCCACTTTGACCGCTATTACTTCAACAGTGAAGAAGAAAAGCCCGGCAAAGAAATTGTCAATGAGTTGATCGAGAAGGGCATTGCCCAGGACGAACGCGCCAACGACGGCCCGGTGATTGTTAAGATCGACGAGCAGTTGGGCCTGACGAAGGACAAATACCGTGTGATGGTGGTGCTGCGTTCAGATAGCACGGCACTCTATGCGACCGAAGATTTAGCCCTGGCCAAGCAAAAATTTATTGATTATCCCGACATGGTCCAGTCTTTCTATGTGGTGGATGTTCGCCAATCGCTGCATTTCCAGCAGGTATTCAAGACGCTGGAATTGGCGGGTTATGAATGGGCGCAGCGCTGCCAGCATGTGGTCTATGAACTGGTTACTTTGCCGGGGAATGTGATTTTGGCCTCCAGAGACGGAAACGTTGTTCTGCTGGAAGACTTGATCCGCGAGGCGACCGAGCGCGCGCTGGCTGTGGTGGAAGAGAAAAACCCCGATCTGGACAGCGAGCAGAAACAAGCCGTAGCGCGCGCGGTGGGCATTGGGGCCATCAAGTACCCCATGCTGGCTCGCGAAAATGCCAAGATGGTGACCTTCGACTGGAAATCTGCCCTGGACTTCAACGGGCAGGCCGCGCCGTACATCCAGTACGCGCACGTGCGGGCCAACAGCATTCTGCGCAAGGCGGGCGGGGTGGTCCCGGCCAGCCGGGCCTTCGATTATGAGATGGCAACGTCGGAGATGCAACTGGTCGATTTGATTTCGCGCTTCCCCAATGAAGTGCAGCGCGCCGCCGCGGAGTTAAAACCGCTGCAGATCGCCAATATCGCTTACGATATTGCGCAAACGTTTACGTCATTCTATAACGAGTGTCCCGTGCTACAGGTGGAAGAGCCTGTGCGCAGCAGCCGCCTGCGGTTGGTTGCGGCTGCTAAACAGGCCCTGGCCAATAGTCTGGCTTTATTGGGCATCACAGCCCCAGAAGCGATGTGAAAATCTAAGCCTATTCCGCTAGCAGTTGGGAGACTTCCCAGCTAAAGGCGGAAACCAACCTGTTCATCTGTTATAAGGAGCGTATGGTATGACCCCAATTCGAACGATCATCATGGGTGCTGCGGGACGAGACTTCCACAATTTCAATGTCTTTTTCCGCGACAACCAGGAATATCGTGTCGTGGCTTTTACCGCGACTCAGATCCCAAACATTGATGGCCGCCAGTATCCGGCGGCGCTGGCAGGGTCGCTTTATCCAGAAGGCATCCCGATCTATGCGGAGAGCGATTTGGTTAAGTTGATTAGGGATTTGAAGGTTGACCAGGTCGTTTTTGCTTACAGCGATGTGCCTCACGAAGTGGTGATGCACAAGGCCTCAATCGTTTTGGCTGCCGGTGCAGATTTCAGGTTGATGGGTAGCAACACCACCCAGTTGAAATCGAGCAAGCCGGTTGTGTCGGTTTGCGCTGTGCGCACGGGCTCGGGCAAGAGCCAGACCACCCGTCGCGTCTCGCTGATTCTGCGCGAGATGGGCTACACCGTTGCCGCCATTCGCCATCCCATGCCTTACGGCGACCTGGTTAAACAAACCGTGCAGCGCTATGCTTCCTATGAAGACCTGGATAAGCACGAATGCACGATTGAGGAGCGCGAGGAGTACGAACCGCACCTGGATAATGGCGTGATTGTGTACGCGGGCGTGGATTACGAAAAGATCCTGCGCCAGGCCGAACAAGAAGTGGATATCGTCTTGTGGGATGGCGGCAACAACGACTTCTCGTTCTACAAGCCCGATTTGTCGATCGTGGTGGCCGACCCGCACCGCGCCGGGCACGAGATGTCTTACCACCCCGGCGAGACCAATATCCGCTCGGCGGATGTGTTTGTGATCAACAAGGTCGATACGGCTTCGCCCGATGACGTGATTAAGGTGCGCGAGAACCTGTATGCGGCTAATCCCAACGCGTTGATCATTGAAGGCGCCTCCCCGTTGTTCGTCGAAGACCCGGCAGCCATTCGCGGCAAGCGCGTTTTGGTGATTGAAGATGGCCCTACCCTGACCCACGGCGAAATGGCCTATGGGGCGGGCTGGGTGGCTGCGCGCCGCTTTGGCGCCGCCGAGATCGTGGACCCGCGGCCTTACGCGGTGGGCACGATTGCCGACACTTACCGCAAGTATCCGTCCACCGGGCCGATCCTTCCGGCGATGGGCTATGGTGAAGCGCAGACCCGCGACCTGGAAGAGACGATCAACAAGGCCGACGTGGACCTGGTGATTAGCGCCACGCCCATCGACCTGACCCGGGTGCTGAAGGTGCGCAAGCCGATGCAGCGCGTGCGCTACGAGCTGCAAGAGATTGGCCAGCCGACTTTGGAGGAAATCCTCAAGGCGAAGTTCGGCAAGTAGGAATCGCGATGTTGGTGTAATTTTTCGCCCGGTCGCCAATCGGTGACCGGGCGAAGTTGTCGAAAGTTTGGTTTTTAGTTGTGTCGGATTGAGCGGAATTTCATTTGTCTTTCACTGCCCTGAAACAAGCGAAATCCGACGTTTTGAAAAGCTGTCGGATTTCGGGCAGTTGCCGCATGGAATAAGATTCGCTGAATCTTCTGCATACCTTTTTCCGCCCTCAATCCTACTCCCTCTTCCGGTGGGAGAGTGAGTTAGAGCCGAGGAATGTTATAATCAAATCAGTGAATTCTTGGTATTAAAGCTGATGGCTAATAGCTTACAGCTTCCGTAAGGTGGTTTATGTTCGTCGATCGAGCGAAGATACGAGTGAAAGCCGGCAACGGCGGAGACGGGATGGTGCATTTTCATCGCGAGAAGTACGTGCCTCGCGGCGGGCCGGACGGGGGCGATGGGGGGCGCGGAGGCAGCGTGATTTTTGAGGTGCTGCCTACGCTGAACACGCTTTCGGCGTTCCGTTATAAAGACCGCTACGCTGCCGATGATGGCAAGCGGGGCGGCCCCAACAATATGTCCGGCAAGTACGCAAGCGACCTGGTCATTCCGGTGCCGCCGGGGACGCTGATTTACGATGAAAAGACGGGCGAGCTGCTGGGCGACCTGGTGGAAAAAGGGCAGCGCCTGGTGGCGGCCAAAGGCGGTCGGGGCGGACGCGGCAACCAGCATTTCGCCACACCCAGCAACCAGGTGCCCTCGATGGGTGAAAAGGGCGAGCCAGGAGAAGAACGCCGCCTACGCCTGGAACTGAAGTTGATCGCGGATGTAGGGATTGTGGGCATGCCCAACGCGGGCAAGTCCAGCCTGCTGGCAGCGGTGACCAACGCCGACCCCAAGATTGCCGATTATCCCTTCACCACGCTGGAGCCCAACCTGGGCGTGGCCGAGCTGGACATGGACACCACCCTGGTGCTGGCGGACATCCCCGGTCTGGTGGAAGGCGCCAGTCATGGGGTGGGGTTGGGTCACACCTTCCTGCGCCACGTACAGCGTTGCCGTGTGCTGATTCACATGCTCGACGGGCTTTCGGAAGACCCGCTGGCCGATTTCTCGCAGATCAATAGCGAGCTGGCCTTGTTCGATGAGCAATTGGCGCACAAGCCCCAGTTGGTGGTGTTGAATAAGATTGACTTGCCGGAAGTGCAAGAGAAAGTGACCAAGCTACGTAAACAGTTTGAGAAGCGCGGGCATACCTTGTATACGATTTCGGCCTACGCTCGCACCGAAGTGAAACCGCTGTTGTGGAAGGTAGCCGAGCTGATGCAAACCGCGCCCGAACTGGAGGCGCCCGAATCGATGCCGGTGTACCGGCCTGCGGAAGACCCCAACGCATTCACCATTGAGCGGACCTCGGATGGCTGGCGCGTGCATAGCAAAGCCCTGGAGCGGGCTGCTTCCATGACCTACTGGGAGTTCGACGCCCCAGTGCGGCGCTTCCAGCGTATGATTCATGCGCTGGGTGTAGAGAAGGCTTTGCGCGAAGCAGGTATCCAAGAAGGGGATATGGTCTTCATCGGCGACAACGAGTTGGAGTGGCAAGATTGAGGTTGGGGGTTTTTGGCGGGACCTTTGACCCACCACACCTGGGCCACTTGATTTTGGCAGCCGAGGCGGCTGATCAGTTGCGCCTGGAACGGGTGCTGTGGGTCATTACTCCCGACCCGCCGCACAAGTTTGGGCGGGCCATTAGCCCGCTGGCAGTGCGCCTGCCGCTGCTGGAGGCTGCTCTGACGAGCGAGCCGCGTTTCAGCATCTCGCGGGTAGACGTGGACCGTCCCGGGCCGCAATACGCGGTGGACACCCTGCGCTTGCTGGCTGAGGAGTTTCCCAACGCAGAGCTAGTTTACCTGCTAGGCGGGGATTCGTTGCGCGATTTGCCGCTGTGGTATGATCCGCAGGGGCTGTTGGCGCAAGTGAATGAATTAGGAGTCATGCGCCGCCCCGGCGACGAGGTGGACATGGCCCGCCTGGAGTCGATCCTGCCGGGAATTATGGCCAAGACACGTTTCGTCGATTCGCCGCTGATTGAGATTGCCTCCAGCGACATCCGCGAGCGTTTACGCAACGGCAAACACTACGCTTACTTCTTGCCTGAGCGGGTGCACGAGTTGATTGAACAAAATGGTTGGTACCGCGAGACGTCACTAAGTAGAGGATAGGGAAAGTTCCTGAATTTGAGGTGTAAGTGGGGTGCGAAGCACCCCACTTACACCTCAAATTCAGGCTTCTTCCACCTCAGGTTGAGTGGCAGCCGAGAAGCTACCAAACCACCCAGCCCAGCCAGGCCACACCCAACACCAGAGAAATCAGGGTAATCAAGGCTCCGGCCTTGGTGTATTCCCAGAAATCCAAATGCACCTGCCGCCGGGCAGCCGATTCGGCAACGATGAGGTTGGCGACCGAGCCGAGTAGGGTGAGGTTGCCGGCTAGCGTGGAGGCGGCTGCCAGCGTGAGCCAGCCCGCGGTGGGGTTGGTCAGGGCGGCGGCCACAGGGCGCAGGAGCAGCACCGCCGGAACGTTGGATACCAGGTTGCTGAGCACCACGGTGACGGCGGAGAGGTTAAAAACGTTGGCCTGGCTGCCAATATCTAGATGGGCGAAGAGCGCCTGGGTGATGCCGTTGGCCTCCAGCGAGCCAGTGAGGATGAACAGGGCGGCAAAGAACACCAGCAGGCTCCAATCCACTTCGGCGAGAACCTTTTCGGCCTCGACGCGGCGGGTGAAGAGCAAAGCGCAGGCTGCTAGCAGTGCCGCCAGGGCTACCGGCACGCCCGCCAAAAAAGCCACCAGCATCAGCCCGGTGACGGCGAGACTTTTGGTCAGCAGCGGGCGCACAAAGGTGATCCGCGCCGGTTCCATCTCGGGGAAGCGGCTGCCGCGAAACTCGGACGGGTAGAACCACACCAGCACCAGCCAGATGCCGCCCAGGCCCAGCAGGGCGATGGGGGTGAGATTGGCGGCAAATTCGAGATAGGAGATACCCGAAGCCGTGCCGATGATCATGTTTTGGGGGTTGCCCGTGAGGGTGGCGGTGGAGCCAATATTGGAGGCGGTAGCCAGGGCGATGAGGTAGGGAATGGGGTTGCGCCCCAGAGAGAGCAAAATGCTCAGTACCAGGGGGGTGAGCATCAGGCAGATGGTGTCGTTGAGGAAGAGGGCGCTGAGAACGCCCGCCAGAAGGATCTCGACGGCCAGGAAGGTTTTGGGGCTGCGAGTGAGCTTGAGCAGGCTGCTGCCGGCGATGCGGAAGAAGCCCGAAATTTGCAGGTTGGCGTTGATGACCATCATGGCGAAGAGCAGGATGAGTGTGTCCAGGTCGAGATAAGAGCCGAGGTCTTCAAAATGCAGCGAACCGGTGACGAGCAGCAGCCCTACGCCGATGAGGGTGAGGGTGGCGCGGTTGGCTTTGAGCAGCGGCCAGCGCCCGGCGGCAATGCCAAGATAAGTGACCAGGACGATTGCCAGAGTGATCCAACTGGTGAGGGTCATACGAAGGGGTATTATACTCTCGCGGATGGAGTTCGAGGAAGATGCGGGGTAAGGATACCCCGCCTACAGGAGTGGAGTTGTAATAAAAAAGCTTGCAGCAATCTCGCGCTGCAAGCTTTTTAGAGACAGGGAGTTGAGCGAATTTACTCGCTGATGAGGGTCAGGTTGCCGACGCCGATATTGACTTCGATGCGCAGGAGGGGGCCTTCGCCATCGGTGCGATATTCACCATTGCGGACGTTCCAGGTTCCCTGGGGCGAGACATTTTTCAGGCCGCCATCCACGATGATGCGCGCCGCGGTGGTGGGCGGGACGATGATGGTGAAGTTGCCCAGGCCGCCGTCGATGTACACGCGGGCGTCGTCCTGCAAGGCGCCGGAGAAGTCGAGGGTGTAATTTCCTGCGCCGCCCTGGAAGTTCATCTCGTCAAAGTTGGCATATCCCAGACCTTCCAGCTTGATGGAAGATGCGCCGGTTTCGTAGGTGAAGCGGTCCATTCGCACAGGGTTTGGCGCAGTGAAGACCACACTGTTGGAACTGGCGCCATCTGTGATGCGCAGACCGGTTAGCGACAGGCCGGTCAGATCCAGATCGCTCTCATAGGCTCCGGCTTCGATGGTCAGGTCGAGAGGCATGGTGCCCAGGCGCAGATCCCAGCGGTTGATCAAGTTGCCGGCTTTGCCGAAGGTGAAATTTTTCATGTCACCCTGGCTGATGCGAATCTCGCTGCCGTCACGGTCGATTTCAGGTTTCCAGGCAACGACGTTATACTCCACCGTGCCTTCGACCAGGTTCTGCGCGCCGCCCTGGATGTTCAGTTCGCCAGCGCCCATGTTGATGATCAACTCGGCGGGAGACTCGGCAGGGGCAGCTTCGTTGATTTCGACGATCTCGGCGGGGCCGGTTTCTTCCTCCTTGGGCATGTTGATGGTGACCGAGCAGGCCAGGGATACCATGACAAATATTGAGATTACCAAAAGAATTCGTTTCATACGTTACTCTCTTTCAATTTCTTTGATGCAAGGTAGCTGCCTAGAGGTTGAGGTAAGTTCCCAAACTTGACCTCTGGCTGAGCAGTTGCGATGCAAGTTTCATTCTAGGCCCTGGTCGGAATGGGGTGGTTCCACGTCGATGACCTGAACGGAGGCCGGCGCGGCCTGGACAGGGGGCGGATAAGCCTGCGTGCCAAAGCGGGTGAGGATGACCGAACCCAGGCCTACAACGGAGATCAGGAAGGGCAAGATCCAGCCGATGCAGACGATACCACTGAGAAGGGCGGTTACCAGAGCGAGGGCCAGGGTGCCAATTCCGGCACACAGCGGTGCGCTCCAGGTTTGATTCAACATTCGCCCGATGCGCTCGCCCACCACGGCGCCTGCAACCAGCCAGCCAAACACCAGGGCGATACCCAGTCCGAGCAGACCCAACAGGGTAACCGGGGCGAGGATGATGGTGATTGCCAGCACCGCGAAGAGGACGGGTAGGACGATGAGGGTGAGCAGGCCCAGGCCGCCGGCCAGGATGGGCTGGGATGTTAGCGTATCACCGGCGCGTTCCATGGGGCGCTGGGCAAACAGCGATACCAGCACCGCCAGGGCAGCAACCGCGAAGGCCTGGAAGATGCGCCAGAAGAAGTTGGCTACCCAGCGGCCTGCGTCTACAGCCGGTGTGACAACATCGGGGAGGGTAAAGTCCCCAACTTCGCCTGAAACTTCGCCGTCGATCAGGGCGCCGCTGGCCCGGCTGAGGTTGGCCCCCACGGTAGCGACGTTTCCATGAATGACGGCTTTGGAGCCCAATGTGACCACGCCGCCCATCGCAGAGACGTCGCCGTTGACAACGCCGTTGATGGAAAGCGAGCCGCCCATGACGGCAATGTTACCGTTGAGCGTGGAGCCTTCTTCCAACACTGCGGAACCGCCTGCGACGGTCAGATCTTGATTGAGCGTTTCGCCGGATTCGAGGCGGAAGCTCTGGCCGACCACCAACCCATCGCGCGACATATAGGAGGGGGAACACCCCGCCAATAAGACCAGCGCCAGGAAAGCGGTCAAAACAATTGTAAGTGAAGTCAGGCGTTTCATTTGTTGATCACCCCTACCAGTGAAGTTCGCCAGATGGCAAAGACCCAAAGCAATACCAGGAAGCAGAATGTGACGCCGACGGTGATCCACACGGTGAGGTTCAGCGAGAAGGGCGTGAACTGCATCCAGGTGGAGACCAGGCTGCGGGTGGTTTCAGCGGCGCCGACCGTTGTGGAAAGCAAGGTGACGACGGATTGAACCCACTCGGCTGTGGTGGAGAAAAAGAAGGCATAGATCATGAATCCGGCAAAGACAGCGGCTGCGCTGCTGCCGAAGGCGATGAACACCCTCCAGGCTTGCCTGCGCTGTTCGCGCACGCGGCGTTCGGCCATTCCGGCCTGGAACCGGCGAGAGAATCCGGGTCTGGGCGCGACCATCGGCGCGGCGCGCATCTCCAGGCGGACCTCCTGCCACTTTGCCTCGAGGCGGCGGCAGTCTGAGCAGCGCTCGAGGTGCTGCTGCAGGTTCTGCTGCTCTTCCTCTGACAGGCTCCGCCGGTCTTCAAGGAGCCAGGTTTCAAAGGGCTGGTGACTCATTTTTTCTCCTTTCCGCGAGTGAAGCGGTGGATTGAGATTCCCAGGAGAGGGCCAGTTCTTTGCGCGCGCGGTGCAGTCTGGATTTGACGGCACTGACGGTGAGCTGCAAAGTTTTGGCAATCTCGTCTTCCGAGAACTCGTACCAATAACGTAAGATAATTGCGGCCCGGTCTTGAGGTCCAAGGCGCGCCAGCAGTGACTGGAGCTGGCCTTTTTCCTCGAGTTGGGCGAAGACCCTTTCGGGGTTGGGAGCGGGATCAGGCGCATCCTCGTCGGGCATGAGTTCCAGCGCCAGGGTGGGCAAACGGCGTTTGCGCTGCTGGTCAATGCAGTAATGCGCGGCGATGGAGAGTAGCCAGGTGGCGAAGGGCCGCTGCTGGTCGTAGCGGCGCAGGTGTTGATAGGCCCGCCAGAAGGTCTCTTGGGCTGCGTCTTCCGCTTCTTGGGCCTGCCCCAACATGCGGTAACACAGATTGAAGACCGGTCTCTGGTAGGTCTCTACAATCCTGGTAAAAGCTTCTTCGTCGCCTTGGATGGCCTGCCGGAGCACGGCCGCATCGAGGTTGATCACCAATCGCTCCTCTTAATCTGTCTATAACCATTTACGGAGGAATGCGTAAAAAGTTGCAAAATGATTATATCGCGCAAAGGGTGTTGTCATGGGGAGAGGAATTTTTCCGCGAAAAGCCCTGGCTTTGCCAGGGTGAACGCGAATTGGCGCGAATGAGGAAAAGAAATTATTGCCTGAATTTCTTGTAGGGGCGCAGCGGTGGGATAAGACATGAGAATCAACTGGGGTCGAGCTGCGCCCGATCAAGAGATTGTCGCAGACTTTCGGTTCCTCTCCCAGACTCTCGCTAGCATGCCAAATCGGCGGGGAGAGCTTGTGTGTGGGCGAGCCTTGCCCCCACAGGCCATGAAGGGCAACAGCGGGAAGCGATTGTACGGACGCTTCCCGCTGTTCTTATGGACGGTTTTTCGATGAAGGGGCAGAGCTTAAGTGAGTAGATGTTGTTTATGGATGGTCTAACTTCACCAGCGTTCCCTGGGATGAAAACATGCCCAGATAGAGATCGTCCTTGAAGACGACTTGGGACGAGCTAAGGTGGGTGGTATAGTAGCTTGGGTTGCCCCAGCCGGGTTCACTGGCCGGCAGCCAGGTCTGGGCATCCTTGGAGCAGAACAGCGATCCGCCTTCATATGGATTAAGGGTGTAGGCGCATAGGTCGCCTTGATAGACCAGCAGGCCGTCAACCTTTATGTTCTCCGGGTTGCCAAAGCCGCCTGCCATGACCAGTTCCCAGTTTGTGCCGTCCGAACTGCGCCAGATTTGACCGCCGGGATCCAGTTGATTGGGACCCACTTCATAGGTAGTCGCCCCAACATACAAGTAGCCTTTGTAGTCGGCGAACCCTCCCATACTATCATAAATCGAGTTGCCAAACCCGTTGGGGACGACTACTTCCCAGTTGACCCCGTCGAAGGTGCGCCAAATTTGCTCGGGCAATTCCATCCAATCTGGGAGCTGAAGGTTGGTAATGCTGTTGATATACAAGGCGCCCTGGAAAACATGGAATGAGCCGGGAGAATACCAACCTGGGAAAATCGCAACTTCTTCCCATGTGCCTGGATCACCCGTGCTAGACCGGAGGACCGCTGAGGCCGGAAATCCTGTCTCGGGGTCGGAGTAATCCACGTTGACATAAAGCATTTCATTATATACGGTTAATTTATGTAACTGCGCAATATAGGGGGCTGCCGGATCTCCCCAAGGTTCGAACAGGTCGGTAGAGAATAGTACTGGCTCCCATACGCCCATTTTATTCATGCGGAGGATCAGCCCTGAGAGGGCATAGCACGAATCAACGGCGGTTGCATACAGACTGCCATTGAAGACTTCCATGTCCAGGGAAAAGTCGTAATAATTGGTTCCACAGTATGGGTCTTCTACCGGCGGCAGGCCGAAACCGAGCTCGCTGGCAGGCTCCCAGATGACTCCATCGGGCGAGTGGAAGATCTGCCCGGCAGTGATAATTTCCGGGTCGATGAAGCGGAACCAGGATGGATCCCCGGCAATCAGGAACAACTCGTTGTTGAATTCCTCAACGGCAGCGATCAGATAGTAGTCTCCCGGCATATAGGGAGCTGGATCAAACGCGATTTCCCAATCCGGCGGATCTTGATCAGCCAGGGCGGTCCCGCCACTGAACAGGCTGATCAATACAGCAATACAAACCGCTGTCAACCATTTTCGAGACATCACTTGCTCCTTTTCAAAACAGGCAAAGATTATTTTTCCCCTTCCGTCAAATGACATAGGCATCACCTCCGGGGTTAAAAAATAAGAACCGACCATCTGGCCGGTTTCGCAATTGGCTCCCCAAGGTGTTTCCTGAATTGGCTATGGTGGGATAGTGTAAGCGTTGATCGGGTATTACAGGTGTGCGACCAATTTCAACCCTGGTTCATCGCGTCCAGAATAACATCAGAGTAAAACAAAGTTGCTATAATTAGATATGTTTATCTACTTAATAAATAATAGCGCGTTTCTGGCGCATTTCAAGATGGAATTTTTTTGAAAAAGTACCTTTCTCGGAATTGCCGTGGCAGAAACCGCGCTTACACACCAAATGCGGTTTTTCCTACGTTAATTCCTGAAGGCAGCAAAAGACACTCCAGGAATCGGCATTATAATACCCATCAATCCATTCCTTCCCCATCGAAAGGATCGAGCGCCATGAATTTTGATCGCCCTCACCGTCGTTTGAACTTGCTGACCGGACAATGGGTGCTGGTGTCGCCGCACCGTGCGCGCCGCCCCTGGCTGGGACAGGTGGAAAAGATTCCCCCGGCCAAGCTGCCGCATTACGACCCGACCTGCTACCTGTGCCCCGGCAACCAGCGCTCGGTGGGGGTGATGAACCCGCCTTACACGGAAACTTTCGTGTTCGACAACGACTTTGCCGCGCTGCTGCTGCCCGAAGAGGGCGGTGAGGCGACGGGCATGGGCAGCCCGCTGCTGGTGGCGGAGGAAGAGGCGGGCATTTGCCGGGTGATTTGCTTCTCGCCGCGTCACGACCTCTCGCTGCCGTTGATGGGACCGGCGGACGTGGAGGCGGTGGTGCGCACCTGGACGGAGCAGACGGTGGAGTTGGGGGCTAAAGACTTCGTGAATTATGTGCAAATCTTTGAAAACAACGGGGCCATGATGGGGGCCTCCAACCCGCACCCGCACAGCCAGGTGTGGGCCATTGGGCACATCCCCAACGAGCCTGCCGCCGAGCTGGCTCGCCAGGGCGAATACCTGCGCGAGCACGGTTCGTGCCTGCTGTGCGATTATGTGGCCGAAGAGCGCAAGCTGGGCGAGCGGGTGGTGGTGGAGAACGAGCATTTTACGGCCCTGGTGCCTTTCTGGGCGGTGTGGCCGTTTGAGATTTTGCTGGTGGCCAACCAGCACTGCGGCTCGCTGCCCGATCTAACCGCCGGGCAGGTGAGCGGTCTAGCGGACATCCTGCAAAAGCTGACCGTGCGCTACGACAACCTGTTCGAGACGCCCTTCTCGTATTCGATGGGCTTCCACCAGGCGCCCACAGACGGCAAGGCCTATCCGGGGCAGCACTTCCACGCCCATTACTACCCGCCGCTGCTGCGCTCGGCCACGGTGCGCAAGTTCATGGTGGGCTTTGAGATGTTGGGCATGCCGCAGCGCGACCTGACCCCCGAGACAGCCGCCCAGCGCCTGCGCGAGCAGAGCGTGGTGCATTACAAGTTGCGGGGGGAGTGAGTTGGGTAGTATTTTGTAGGTCGGGTTGAGGGGCCGATTGTAAGACGATTAATTTGCCAGTCAATTGCCCCGAAACCCGACATTACGGTTTTTTGTCGGGTTTTGGGGCAGTTGATGAATGGGTAGATTATCGGACGAAAGCCCCTCAACCCGGCCTACAATGGAATCGCCAATTTGTGTCAAGCTCGTCAACTACGGCCTGGCCTGGCCCGAGTCGGGATCGATCATCAACCCGCTGGAGTCGACGGCTTCAAAATTGATGCCGTCGATGCCGTGAAACGCGTCGACCAAGATTTCGTTGTCCCAGCGCTCGTCGGGCACGCCGCTGATGTACCAGTTCGAGCCGTTGTCGGCCAGGATGATGCCGTAATCCTTGAAGGCTTGCAGGATGACGCGCACTTCGGCGGGGTAGCCGCTGATGTTGAAGGACGCTTTGAGGCGGAAGCGCTGGCCCATGGGCGGCACGTTGAGGTCGGTGACGCTGGAGGCTTCATGCCGGGCGGGCCAGACATAATCACCCTGGGTGGGGAAAGCGGTGAAGCGGATGGCGTGACGGATGACCCCGGAGGCCACCTCATCGTAGCGCACCAAGCCCGGCAGGATGGGCAGCCCGGCGGCGTCCGCCGAGGTCCACTCATCGGGGCGCAGCAGGTTGGAGTGCAGATCGAAGATGGCTCCCGAACCGGCTTGCCAGCCATCGGCGGGATCATAGTACGCAGCGAATAATTCATACAGCTTGCAGTTGTCTTTGTCGACCATCAGAATATGCCGGTCATAGCCGCCCTCGATGGGCGGATTGGGCGGAATGGGGTAGGGGCCAGGGTCGCTTTCGTCGTCGTAGTCAAAGTCAACATAGAATTTGGGCTGCGTGCCGGGCACCACCACGTAGGGAATGCCGATGGGCGCGCCGTTCCATTCGCCGGAGCCGAAGTCAGGGTGCAGGTGGTCACTGGTCCCGATGCTGGCGACGTACTCGTCGGAGCGGGCATGAACGGGCAGCGTGTCTACCCGGTGGTTCCAGATGTTGTCGGCGGGAAACATGGGGCAGCCGGACAGGCTGGGTCCGGGCTCGCCGCGGGCGACCAGCGGCAGGTAAGCCCAGGGGACGAGCGTCCCGGTTTGCCCGTAGACGGGCAAGATTCCGCGGGTTTGCGCGCCCAGGACTCCGGCGGTGAGCAGCAGGGCAGAGAGCAGCGGAACGGCAGCGCGTTTTTTCATGCCTACTCCAGGATCATTTCTTCTTTGCCGGAGAGCTTTTCCTGGATGCGGTCAACAACCAGCTTGAGGTGGCGGGCGCGGTGGACGAAATCCAGGTCGTCGGTGCGCAGGGTGAGGACCGGGCAAAGGTCAAAGGCGCCCAGCCATTCATCATAGAAGCTGTCCAGCAGTTCAAGGTAATCGGCGGAGATGCCGGTTTCCATGTTGCGGGCGCGCTTGCGGATGCGCTCCATGAGCACGGGCACGGGGGCTTTGAGATAAACCAGCAAGGAGGGGGCGGGCAGGCTGCGCACCACCAGGTCGAACACCCGGCGGTAGGATTGGTAATCGGTTTCGCTGAGGTTGCCCATGTGGTTGAGCGCGCGGGCAAAGATGTAGGCGTCTTCGTAGATGGAGCGGTCGATGATGGCCGAGCGGGGGTCGTTCCACATGTCCATGTGCTGTTGGGCGCGATGCCCGAGGAAGAAGACTTGCAGGTGAAAGGACCAGGCGCGCATGTCTTCGTAGAAGCGAGCCAGGTAGGGGTTGTCGCCGACCGATTCGTAGGCGGTGTGCCAACCCAGGCGTTCTCCAATCCGTTCGGTCAGGGAGGTTTTCCCCGAACCGATGTTTCCGGCGACAAGAACCAGTCTTTTGGCCATGTGCGGTTTTCTCCAGGATGTGGATGGGATCAGAATTGTGGACAGAATACAGTAAGAATCTATTATACATGATTTAGATGAGCGGGAAGTAGGTCGGATTGAGGACGGCCGAGGCGGCATGCGGAAGGGACGGTGAAGCGTTTTTTTGCGAGCGGCGCCCGTCCGAAATCCGACATCTGGGCGCAACTTACCCTCACCCCAGCCCTCTCCCTGGAAGGGAGAGGGAGCAGAAGGGGCGGCTTTGATTTCACCTACACCTCAACCCTGTCCCTCAAAGGGAGAGGGAGCAGATGACAAGGTGATATAATGCGGGGGTGCCCTGGTGAACGGGGCGGAACATGCTTGGACGAGGGAAGACGATGGAAGCGGGCGAAACGATCAATCGACTGGTGATGGTAATGGTCGCGGATGACCAGGCCAAAGCCTTGGGCAGGCTGCTGGTGAAGCAGGGATTCCGCTTTACCCTGGTGCAGGCTGGTGGTTTGATGCAAACCGGGACGGTGTGCCTGTTGCTGGGCACCGATTCCGCTCGTTACGATGCATTGAAAGCCCTGGTAGCGAAAGCCTGCAAACCTCGCCCTCAGTATATTCCCTCACAGGGCCAGTTTGTCATGCCAGAGGGCCTGCCGCCCATGTTGATCGAGGCCCAGGTGGGCAGCGCGTTGATCTACAGTTTACCCATCGAATATTACGAGGTCTTCTAACCCCCCCTATGCGGCAATCCTTGTCGATCTTATGGGAACGATTGCGCCGGGTGGCGGCGCATACCAGCGCGGGCGGGGCCTGGTCGGCGCAACTGCCCGATCAAGCGCAGCGCAATTTGCGCTGGTACTTTGCCGACGGTATCCTGGCCTCTTCGCAGGAAGCCATCAACCTCACCTATTTGACGCTTTTTGTCCTGGCGCTGGGGGCGACCAAAGGCCAGATTGGCCTGATGACCTCGCTGGCCAGCCTGATGGCGGTGGTGTTGTTGATTCCGGGCGCTATTTTGGCCGAGCGGATGCCCAGCCGCAAATGGCTGGTGGTGGCCAGCGGCGGCGGGGTGGCTCGCCTGGCGCTGTTGTGCCTGGCCATTCTGCCCTTCTTTGTCCAGGGCCCGGCCATGGTGGCGGTGGCCATTGGGATGAAGATCGTCATGGACGGGTTTACCAACCTGAGCAACCCGGCCTGGACCGCGCTGACCGCCGATATTGTCCCGTTGCAATGGCGCGGGCGATACTTTGGCACGCGCAATTCGGCTATGGGCGTCGCCAACATCGGCGTGACTTACCTGGGGGGCTCGATCATCACGCGCGTTGGCGGACTCCTGGGTTATCAGATCGGCTATATGATGGCCTTTTTGTTTGGCGCGGGGGCCTCGTATTCCTTCTCCCGGCTGCACGAAGAGCCACGTCAAGCCACGGGGGCGGCGCTGTCGGCCTATTCGCCCAAGGCTTTGCTCCAGGCGCTGCGCGGCGATCGCAACTTCCTCATGTTCTGCGTGGCGATGATGGTGTGGAGCCTTTCCTTGAACATCGCCGGGCCGTTCTTCAGCGTATACCAGGTGGAAGTGCTCAAAGCCACCCCGGAGATCGTGGGCGTGCTGAACATCATTGCCAGCCTGGCCGGGCTGCCGGCGCTGCGCTTCTTTGGCTGGCTCAACGACCAATGGGGGGCGCGCAAGGTGATGCTGCTCACCCATTTCTTGATCCCCATTGTGCCGGTACTGTGGATTTACACGTTTCGCCCGTGGGACCCCTGGTTTGTGCAAATTCTCGCGGGAGTCTTTTGGGCAGGGCAAGGGTTGGCGGCGTTCAACTTCCTGCTAGAAATCAGCCCGGCGGATGGCAGGCCGCGCTATGTGGCGCTGTTCCAAATTTCGGTGGCGCTGTCGCTGGCGGTGGGGGCGGCCCTGGGCGGCGTGGTGGTGGAGACGTTCGGTTTTGCCACCATCTTCCTGGTTTCGGGCATCGGACGCTTGATTGGGGCGATTTTGTTGTGGCGTTTTGTGCGCCCGCATACGCCCGCCGCGGCCAATGGCGGGGAAGAGGAAGAAGAAGCCCCCGCTTTGCCCGAGGGAGTCCTGGGTTTGGTGAATGGGACGGAGCAGATCGAGGAGGGCACGCTGCTCGAAGAAGATCTGGACGAACAAAACGGGCTCGGTAGCGGCGCGGTCACCGCGCCCGGACCAGATGGCGAGGACGACACTAATATCGGCGCGTAGGCCGGGTAGTTGTGGTAGGGGCTAGGCGAGATTCGACAACCCTGCTGCCTGGATGTGTGAGCCTCGCCCGTTCGAATCCTTGCCCGGGGCGAGGCTACAAGGCGCCGCGGTATATTGGATCCGTGATTCCGCCTCGCCCCTACCGAAGGTATGATCATCATGTCCGAGTAACGGCTGTACCGGGTAGGGGGCAATTCATGAATTGCCCCCTACATAAATGTGTCTCAAAAATCATTTCGCGGGTCGGGAGACCCGCCCCCTACCGGAAAATTACAGCTTCTTAATCGGCGGAGCCCCGGCGGGGATATGCGTGACCGGCAGACCGGGGATGCGCTCCTGCAGCCATTCGCCCAGATATTCCATGCCGCCTTCCTCGCTGGACACATGCCCGATCAGGATCAAGCCTTTGGGCTTGCCCAGGGATTGCGAATCGCGAGCAAATTCTGCCACCGACCATTCGTTGGCTTCGCCCGCCGCCAGAACGTCGGCTTTGCTGAGGGCGTTGATCTGCCACTTTTCCCAGATGGCGCCAGGCAGGAAGGCCACACGCCGGCAAGGCAAATCATCGGGGCCCAGATAACGCAGGTTGGAGGCATTCAGCTTGTCCTGGAAGTGCCGGGCGGTCTCCAGCAGGGTGCTGGCGGGGATGTTGAAAATCCACGGGTCGTCGGGTTCCTGGTAGGCCTGCCAGCCCAGTTGGGCCACCATGCCGGTCAGAATTCCGTCGGGTTGGGTGCGGTGCCAGCCATCGTGGAAGCGCCAGATGGTCATGCCCAGCTCTTCGATCAACGCTTTTTTGGCGTGGTACTGCTCGTTTTCGGCCAGCCAATCGGTCTGATCGATGTGGGTGTAATAGGTGGGCTCGTGGGTGATGATCAGGTTGGCGCCCGCCGCGGCGGCTTTGCGGATGACTTCCGGGGTGGCAATGAAGGTAGTGACCACACCCTTGACGGGTTGGCTGGGATCGCCGGACTTGAATCCGTCCACGGTTTCGGCTTCCGGCGGCTTAGTCATGCCGGCCAGAATGGTATCAATGACTTGCTGGATGGTGAGAGACACGCTTGCCTCCTAGCTGGCGGAAATGTAGGTGACCTCGGTGCGAGTGAACCCCTCCACGGGCAGAACGTCCACCAATTCATACTGTCGGGTGCCGAGCCCCAGCGCTTCGCAGTATTCTGTCACCTTATAGGGGTCCTTGAGCGGGCCGTGCAGCCAGCTCAGGGGGTGGCCCTGGCGGGTGTGGACTTCCATCGAGGTGGGGATGTTTTCTTCGATCAGGGGGTGCTTGCCAATGGCATCCAGCACGGCCTGGTCGAGGGCCACGATGTCATCGGAGCCGAAGATGCCCACATCAGGGAGAATGGGCATGCTGGTGAAGCCGAAGCAGTCGCATACGGGGGTCATGAAGGTGGCCAGGCAAATGTGGGTGGCCTTTTCTTTGGCAAAGGTGCCCATGCTGATGCTGGTGCTGATGGCGCAGGCTTCCTGGAAGGTGTGGAAGTTGACCGGGTCGATCTTGAGGCTGCCCGCGGGGGCCACCTTGAGGCAGCGCCCGCATTGGTTGCAGCCTTCAATGTGCAAATGCAAGCCGTCGGCCTGGCGTTTGTCTTGGACGATGGCGCCGAAGGGGCAAGAGTCAATGATCTGCTGGCGAACGGCGGCATCGGGGCATTTAGCAGGGAACCAATATTGATCGTAGTGCATGGTGTCGTGCATGGCGCTGCGGGTGGGGCCGGACATGCAGCCCAGGGCCAGGTTCTTGACAGCCCCACCGTAGCCGCAGGTGGGGTGGCCTTTGGCGTGGGAAAAGTTGACCAGGAAGGTAGCATCCTGGATCAGGCCGCCCAGCTTCCAGTCCTCAATGCCTTTGTAGGGATGTTTATGCGCATAGTAATACTTATCGGAGGGGCCGGCGATGGGGAAGATGGGGCAGCCCAGCACTTCGGGAGAATAGCCACGGGCGTAGGAATGCTGCACATCCCAGTCGATATCAGCGACCATCGGCTCGCCGCCACCGTCTTTAATGGCCTGGACAACCTTGCGGATGAAGACCGGGTGAATGGTGGAGTAGCCGATGTTGCTGCCGGTGTGCATCTTCAACACCACCAACTCGCCCTTGACGCGGTCGCGCAGGTGCAGTTGTTCCAGAATCAGGTCGAGCTTGGCGGGCAGGGTTTCTTCGGCGACCAGCTTGGCCTGGTGGGCAGAACCAAAATAGACGGTGCTTGGCATAGTTCTCTCCTTATACATCAATATATTTAGTTCCTACTCAGTCAGAGGTGGAAGAGGACTGAATTTTAGATGTATTTGGGGCGCTTTGTACCCCAAATACATCTAAAATTCAGGGTCTTCTCCCACCCTCTGAGCAGTTTCTGTTTACAGATAGAAATGTGGGGGAAATACCTTTGAGATAATTATAAGCGAAGATGTCTAGTCTTTTGTGATCCCGCACCATTCCTTGCACACCAGACCCTCAGGGGTCGATTCGGCTAACACATAGCCTGTGTTGGGGAAGGGTAGGCTGTAGATTTCTTCGAAATTGATGTTATTCAATACCAGCGGCAGGATACACATGTAAGTGCCTCCATGACCAACCATGAGAATGGGGCGAGGGTCGTCTTCATCCAGCAGTTTATGGAGAAATGGCACAAAACGGTCGCGGATATCGAAGAAGTTTTCGCCGCCCGGACGGCGCAGATGCCATTCGCGGCGGACCAGCCAGGCTTCGCGCAGCGCGGCGTGGGCATCCCAGGCGGCCTGGTCGCTTTGGCCTTCCAGGTCGCCGCAGTCATATTCGCGCAGGGCGTCGATGATGGTTATGGCGGTTTTTAGTTCTCCGGCCAGGAGTTGGGCGGTTTGGATGGCGCGCAGCAGCGGGCTGGAGAAGATGCGCAGGTCAGGGAAATCCCGAAAGTGGCCGGCCAATTGGCGAGCCTGTTCGATGCCCGTGTTGGTCAAGCCGTGGATGCGCCCGCGGTTCGAGATGACTCGCAGCAAGTTGGCTTCGCTCTCGCCATGCCGCACAAAGAATATTTTCATGTCTCAACCTTTTTGTCTGCTGTTACGTTCATTTTACCGATTCTTTGCGGGATTGTCACTTGTTTTGAGGACACAATCGCGAGGACGCATCCATCCAGTTCCTAAGTTATTGTTTAACTTTAGTTTCCGCTAACTGGTCTGGACAAAAAGGGTGGTAATGGGTTCAAAACGTGATAATCTTGTTTGTGACGCAAACAAATTT